>DAOVNI010000012.1 GCA_030630315.1 Phycisphaerae bacterium
ACATTTATAATCATCATAGAATTTTGACTTAAACTGGCTCTGGTTCAGGTTGTGTATTTGCCGGGTGAAATCTTCTCCAAGTACCGCTATGCCTCCATATTCGGTTCCCAGATGCGAATGATAATCTGTTCCATAGAAAAGAGTTTCTGCGCAATTTCCCTTCGAGGCTACTCCAAAAATGCCACTCATAATTTGCCTCCTTTGCGATATATTCGATATTTCCCTTATCGAACGCTTAGCGGCACTGCTAAGTCCCTCGGTTTTCACTACTATTTAAGAATTACTTTACCGGTCCCGGTTGTGATTCTGCCTATCTTATGAACCTGCTCACCATATCTTGTCAGCTTTTTTGCTATCGAATCGGCAAAGTCCTCAGCCACTATCAATACGAACCCTATCCCCATATTGAAGACTCTGAACATCTCGTCCTCTTCGACAGGGCCTGTCTTTTGCAGAAACGTAAATATCTTCTGCTTTGGCCAGCTCGTTTTTTTTATAACTGCATTACAATCTTTCGGCAGCACTCGTGGAATATTTCCCGGCAGACCACCGCCGGTAATGTGTGCCATTCCGTGGACGACTCGCTTGACCTTATATTGTGATAACAGTTTTACTATTGCTCGAACGTAAATTCGCGTCGGTTCCAGCAGTGTATCGCCCAGCGCAGCCCCGTCGAGTTCATCCGGCGTGTCGGCCATTTCAAGGGCGGCTTTCTTAAAACAGATATTGCGAACGAGCGAGTATCCGTTACTGTGCAGCCCGCTTGAGGCCAGGCCGAGAATATAGTCGCCGGGTCTTATGTTTTTTCCGGTGATGATTTTTTTTCGCTCGACTACCCCGACGGCGAATCCGGCCATATCGAAATCGTCCTTTCGGTAGGTATCGGGCATTTCAGCGGTTTCCCCGGCGATTAGCGCGCAGTCAGCCAGTCGGCACCCGGCCGCAACGCCTTTTACCAGCTCGGTGATTACTTTCGGCTCCAGCTTATTCACCGCCAGATAATCGAGGAAAAACAGCGGCTCAGCGCCCTGAACAAGCATATCATTGACGTTCATTGCCACTAAATCAATGCCTACGGTGTCAAACTTTTTTATTTTGCTCGCGAGTTGAACTTTGCTGCCCACGCCATCGGTGCAGGCCACGAGGACAGGGTTCTTATAGTTTTTCTTGAAGAGTCTTTCGTCGTAGTCAAGCCGAAACATCCCCGCAAATCCATTTTTGGTCTCGATAACCCGCGGCCCGAATGTACTGGCAACGCAGGAGTAGATTTGCCGAACCATCTCGTCGTTGGCATCGATACTCACGCCGGACTGTTCGTAGCTGATGTATTTACTCATCTATCTCGGTCTCGGACAAATCGTCAAACATCTGCATTTGACAATGTTCCGCAGCGAACTTGTTCACCGCAATATCTACCGGTATTCTGTATTTGCCGTTCCAGCAGGCGGTGCAATAGTGCTCTGCCGGTAAAACTGCACAGGACAGCAGCCCATCCAGTGACATATAACCGACACTGTCCACTCCAAGAAAATCCTTGATTTGCTCGAAATCGCGATTATTTGCCAGCAGTTCTTCTTTGGTGGGAAAATCAACACCGTAAAAACAGGGAAACCTCAGTGGCGGACAGCTCACTCGCAGATGGATTTGCTTTGCGCCGGCTTGCCGTAATGCCCTCATCTTACCTCTTGTGGTTGTGCCCCGGACGATTGAATCGTCCACCACTACGATGCGCTTGCCGTCCACAATTTCTTTTACAACTGCCAGTTTGAGTTTAACCTCCAGTTCCCTCACTTTCTGGTCGGGCGAGATAAATGTCCTGCCTATGTAGTGGCTCCTGACAAATCCCATATCGAAAGGTATTTTGCTTTGCTCTGCGTATCCTATTGCCGCCGATGTCCCTGAGTCCGGCACCGGTACTACCACGTCTGCCTCGGCCGGCTGTTCTATCGCCAATTGCCTTCCGAGCTTTTTTCTAAGCTCGTGCACATTTTCACCAAAAATGGTACTGTTTTGCTTGGCGAAATAGATGTGCTCGAAGATACAGTGGGCCGGCGTAACAGTGCCCGGCTTGACGAAAAATCTGCTGGAGAGACCCTTTTTATCCAGCCGGACGATTTCGCCGGGTTCAACCTCACGAATAAACTTTGCTTCTATCGCATCGAAAGCGCAGGTCTCGCTGGCAATGACGTAACAGCCTTTTTCTGTTTGCCCAATGCATAGAGGCCTGATGCCGCAAGGGTCCCGGGCCGCCTCAATGCGGTCGGCAAACAAAAACAGCAGACAATATGCCCCCTGCAGATGGTTCAATACGTGTGCCAGGGGGTCGGGATTACTGACGTGGGTCGGCTTGGCAAGCAAATGAGTAATTACTTCGGTATCGGTTGTCGATTTGAAGATACTGCCGTGTGCCTCATATTCGTCCCGTAGCAGTGCTGCATTTATAAGATTGCCGTTATGTGCCACCGCCACCTGCCCGCGTGAATACTCACTCAAAAGCGGCTGGCTGTTAATGGCGCGGCTTCCACCTGTCGTTGAATACCGCACGTGGCCGATCGCTATCGAATTAGACAATTTCGCCAAAATGTCCGAACCGCTGCGGAAAACCCTCCTTACCATACCCATACCTGTGTAACACCGGATAGATTCTCCATTGCTGGAGGCAATTCCTGCTGATTCCTGTCCGCGGTGCTGAAGGCTGTGTAAGCCGAAAAAGGTTTGTTGAACAGCTTCCACGTCACCAAAAATACCGAAGAGACCACAGTTTTCTTTTTTTTCTGAAGCCACCAAACCCTCGCACTAAATAATTGATTCGCAAGATTGAGAGCCAGCCAGAATAGTAGTTTAGTGAATTGGCCAAATCAAGTCAAATCCGTTAAGACGGATTTTTTTTTGACTCAGGACACATAAATTAGGACCCACGCAGCTAACAATACGATTTATTCGTCGTCCTCGCCTATTGTACGGGGTCCTATTTGCAGGAAGCCGCAGAATGAGAACCCATCCAGTGTTTTTCTATCTCTTCCAGCGTCTTGCCCTTGGTTTCCGGCAGGAAGAGCAGGACAAACACAAAAGCAACCGCACACATCGTCGCATATATTCCAAAGGTAACTGCACCATCGAGTTTTTCCAGCATAACCGGGAACGTCAGCGACACTAAAAAGCACGCTATCCACAGACAAACCGTAGCGATCGACATTGCTCGGCCACGGATACGCGTTGGGAATATCTCGCTCATAACAACCCAAACTACCGGCCCCATAGAGCACGCAAAGCAGGCAATATAGCCGAGTATGAACAGAAGCACCCAGGGGCCTTCAAATCTGCCGTAATGAAAAGCACCGCCCACAAGCGCAAGAAATATCCCCATTCCCGCTGAGCCAATCAACAAAAGCAACTTTCGTCCGAGCTTGTCAACAACCCATATTGCCACCAGCGTAAAGGTGAGGTTCACCACCCCAACGACTACCGTCTGCAGCAATGAGACATCGACTGCCGAGCCCGTGCTGGCAAATATCTTTGGAGCATAATAAAGAATAATGTTAATCCCTGTAACCTGCTGCAAAATCGCCAGTACCACACCGATTATCAGCACTATTTTCATTCCCGGATGGAACAACATAGCAAGGGAGTTCTCTTCCTGAGTGATCGCATCTTTTATTTCAGCCATTTCCGCTTTTGCGTGTTCATATCCGCCCACTCTCGTTAAAATAGCCAGCCCTTCGTCCTCACGTCCCTGTTTGGCCAACCATCTCGGACTTTCAGGCACTGCTAAAAGAAGCAGCAGGAACACCACTGCCGGCAGTGTTTCCGAGCCGAACATCCATCTCCAGTTCGTATCGGGCACATCTGCCAGCAAAAAGCCCACGAAATATGCAACCAGCATACCGCCTATGATTGTAAGCTGATTGAGCGATACCAGCCGACCCCGAATCCGAGCTGGCGCTATCTCGGCTATATACATCGGCGACAGCATCGATGCCGCGCCGACACCAAGTCCACCGATAAACCTTGCGATGACCAATTCTGTCAGATTTCTCGGAATCGCAGAACCAATAGCCGACACCGCAAAGAGCACGGCACAAATTAAAAGCACTTTTTTCCTGCCGAACCTGTCACTTACAGTACCGGCAAAGCAAGCTCCGAATATGCACCCCACAAGCACGCTGCTTACGGTCAAGCCAAGCATTGCCTCCGATAGGGCGAAGTGCTTCGTAAGGAAGGGAATCGTTCCTGCAATTACCCCGGTATCATAGCCGAACAACAATCCCCCCAGGGCCGCCACGGCACAAACCAGGAACACATAGACTGTACTGCCTGAATCTTCCACCGCTTTCATTGGGTCCCTTTCACAACTTTCTGCCCAAGGCCTCGAACATAGCCAGCAGATTTTCAATGGGTGTATTGCACTGAATATTGTGAACTGTATTAAAGACATAACCATTCTTCTGGCTGAATATCCGCACCCGCTCGGCGACCTGCCGGCACACCTCATCGGGCTTGCCAAACGGAAGCGTCTGTTGTGTATCCACGCCGCCGCCCCAGAAAACTATCCTGCCGCCATATTTATCAACCAGAAGTTGTGGGTCCATACCCTTCGCCGAGGTCTGAATGGGATTTAGAATGTCGAATCCGGCTTCGATGAATCCCTCAATAAGCGGCTCACAGCCCCCGCAGCAGTGCTTCATCGTCTTCCATTCGGTATGGGCGTGAATCCAGTCGTTGAGTTTCTTGCTGAACGGCAAATAAAGTTCCCGGTAACCTTGCGGACTGCAGAACAGCGTATTCTGCGCCGCCAGGTCAGCGCCGTCCAGAAATAAAAGATGCACTTTGTTGCCCACCGCCTGGTAAATCCGCTCAAGATTCTTAATCACTATTTCCGCCTGACCCGCAAAGACCTCTTTAATATATTCTTTTCGCGACACCGTACTGATATACCATTCTTCAATATCACGAATCCCCTTCGGCTTCTTCATCCACGGTGCCGGCACAAGCGCTATATCACCGAAGGCCGTCCCCGGAAATCCCGCTGCAATCGCAAGGTCGGTATTGTTATAAAGCTCACTTGCCTGCTGCTCATAGATTTTCAAATCTTCATCACTGATGGGCGTAAACTCTTCGAGATTATCAGCCGGATTTAACGTAGAGTCGTTAATGGGGCTTTGGCGAATAATCGAGTCAAAATAGAACCCACCTTTGGGCATACGGGCTGAAGCCGGCACTGATTTATCGCCTTGTGGGTACATTAGTATGTCTCCATTTGGTTCCGGCTCGGTATTAAACTTGCCGCCAACCAGCACATCTGTACCGTCAAAGGTTCGCCACGGCTTCCAGTCCGCATTCTCGAAGCCAAAAAAGTTCTTTGGCCCCGGCAGATTAACGACATCGATACCGAGTGCCTCCCGCAGGTCAGCCGCAACTTCGCCAAGCATTTGATAAGGCTCGATGACTTTTACCGGCTTATCCAGACCAAGCGCCTCTCGCAGCTTCGCTATAACACTAACGTGAGCCCCACTGCAGGGCGTACCGCCCAAATCCACAGGGACGCAGTCCACTTTTTTGTAGGCCAGTGCCCTCAGCACGCGCTCTCTGCCGGTCATGGTATCTTCTGTATTAGCTCTGTCACCAGAGTGGGTATTCATAAGAATCTCCTGTAGCAAACGATTTTCGATTGGTAATTGGTAATCGACAATTTCTTGCCGTATTCTATCACTTCATTAGCAGAATTACAAACAATTAGCTACACAAGCCAACATTGAAAGAAGAAGAAGCAATTGGCAAAAGCGACCGAAGAATGTCCATCGGCAAAGGATGGCGTGAAATTGCCCGACTACAAAACCAGTAGCTATTTTAAGAGGGTGGCCGGGTCGAGATTAGCTGCTTCTATGTCCTTGAAATATTTAGCCGTGCCGACCTTCAACTCAATCGTAGCTTCTTCGTCACAGACGATAATGCCCTTGGGGTGCATTTGAAGGGAACTGATTGTCCACATATGATTTACGCCCTCTTCGATGGCGTGCCGTAATGCACGGGCCTTGTTATGGCCGTTGACAATAATAAGGACTTCCTTAGCATCCAGAACAGTCCCTACGCCTACGGTTAAAGCAGTTTTGGGCACCTTATTAATGTCGCCGTCAAAAAACCGTGAATTGGCAACGATGGTATCGTAAGTCAGTGTCTTGATGCGTGTCCTCGACGACAGTGACGAGCCTGGCTCATTAAACGCTATGTGACCATCAGGCCCTATACCGCCGACAAAAAGCTTGACGCCGCCCGCCTTTTTTATTTTTTCTTCATAGCTCGCACATTCAGCTTCCAGGTCTTTGGCATTGCCGTTGAGAATGTTGATATTGTCTTTTTGAATATCTATATGGCTGAAAAGATACTTATTCATAAATGAATGGTAGCTTTCAGGGTGGTCCTCGGGAAGATTCACATATTCATCCATATTAAAGGTAACAACATTCTTGAACGAAACCACCCCTGTCTTGTGAAGCTCCACCAGTTCGTTGTACACCCCTATCGGTGAAGAGCCTGTTGGAAGGCCCAGCACAAAAGGTGTGTCATCCGGTCCGGCAAATTGCCGGACATCGACGGATTTCGAGCCGGTCGGGCCAAATTCATTTATCTTTTTGGCAACGTAGTTGGCGGCCCATTTGGCGGCTAATTCATAATTGGGTTCAATTATTACTCTCATAAACGACTCCTTACTTGAATGCGATTTGTGTTAACGCAGCTTTTCCATTCGGCTGATAAGCTCATCGCCGAGCGTCGTTTTGCTGATTATATGTTTTTCGATTTCACAAACAAAACTGTTTTTTTCGAATGTCCCCCTAACCTGTTCAAAATCGCTGTGTTTCGTTTCCTCCTCGCCGTCAAGGCCGAATCCGGTTTGAGCAGTAGCGGCAAATTCTTTTTGGGCGTCGGCATAAAGCATGCGGTCAAGGTCTATGACGGCCGTCTTCCATTTCGTTACCAGCTCAATAATATCGTCTGCTGTCATTTTTTCGACCGTTTTGCCCAGGCGCTCCTGTAAGATGTTTGCCGCCCAGGCCCACTCATACGCAGGATAATTCTCATACATCGACTGAAAAGCTTCTGTTGCTTGCTCCAGTGTGCTAATGGTACCGTTTTCGATGTCGCTGAGCATTTTTTGTACGCTTTCTTCCGGAGCGAACAAACCGGCCAGGTCAACCCATTTGCCTGGCCCTATGTTAGTTTCCGGCGACAACACCGCTCGAAGTTCATCAACGCTTTTGAATCCGGCTTTCGACGGATTTTCCAATCGCTTAATCAAACAATTGCCCAGGAATTTATCAATACCTATCTCGTAGAATCTAATGCCTCTGTCCAGCGATGTGTTCTTAATCTTGACACTGTGGTAGGTAAAGTATTCTGTGCTTTCGCCGGAAGTTGCTTTAAGGTTCGCAAGCAACCGGCAGCCGTTGAGCATCTTTTGAATTGTATAGGGGCTTAAAAGTTTGAAGTTTATGTAGTCGAGCTTTTTTGGGCTTTTTCGCCTGTCGCGCCTCGGCCATTTTCGAGCATCTCGAATGGTCCCTACGCTGCGCAGATTCACACCGGGGACGAGAATGCTTTCGTCTTCGTGCTCAATCAAGTATGAAAAAGGCAAATCGGAGGTATCTGAGTTCCTATAGTGTCTGCCCATCACAACGGTAAACGCCCCAACCTTTGCCGGCCAGAGCATATATGAATCACTGGCGGTCTTCGAGCCCCTTTCGACCACTCCCTGATGGACCGGGCCCAGTTTGTACATATGATTACTCTGGTTCGTTCCGCTGCCGGCGTTTATAAAGGAAAACAGTCCGGCAATCAACAAGGTGGATTTATGATGCGTTACGGTGTAGGGCCCGGCAAATATCGCGCACGCCTCGCCGTGGAAACCACCGCAGTTAGCAAAGTATACCGAGTTTTCCGCAGAATACTGCTTGGCTAACACGGTGCCCTGGCCTACAAAACATTTGCATATTATTGTGCCGTCGGTAATCTTGCAGCCGCTGCAGCAAATAAAATCTTCTGCAAAAACGCCGGGACCAATATAAACAGGGTCTTCCGGACAGCTATTGATTGAGCCGTTTTCCAATCTGTTAGCCCCCTCTATCACGCTTGCGGGACCTACTTTGACGTTCTTGATAATTCGGCAGTTGATAAGTTTTGCACCTGCCCCCAATACTCCCATTGGCGAGGTTACAGACCTGGTGTAGGCAGAGATCATTTTTTGCAGGTTTTCAATTACTTTCGGCTTGTGGCGATAAAACGCGATTATGTAAGCGGTATGAGCGGATAAATGGTCGTAAATGGGTATTTCTCTGCCCCCGGCCTCATTAACAACAGCGACTTCCGTGCCATTACCAAAGGAACTTTCGCCTTCAACGGCAAGCAAATCAATATTTTCGATTAAGACGTCATCTTCGATTATGTAGTTGGCAATATAATTTCTGATTTGGTCGATATATACATTATTGCCGATTGTGCAGTTGTGGATTGTTGCGTTACTGATTCCTGTTGGCTTCGTAACGCCGCCGAAAAAGGACACTCGCTTTTCAAATACGCCTAACTTTACGTTGCCGGAAAAGTGCGTCGATTTTACTGTCCCCGCGTCAAAACCCTCGGCAACCTGAACCTTTGACCAATCGGCACAACTGCAGCCCTGGCCCGTTAGCCTGGCAATTTCCTCGGAAGATAATGGACGGGTTCCCGAACGCCTTTTATCGTGTTTGGGGTCCCGACCGAATCCTGATGTCATTTTCGCACCTCTCTTTTAGCTAATCAACACTGGCAATATTGAAACCATCGTTTTTATGTCGTCAGAAAAATGTCTAATGTTCAGCACTTAATTTCGCAAAGGGAATATACGGACTGTCGTCCTATAAATCAATATATTTCACCCAATCTATCCGGGGTAGTCCATTTTTCGTTTTGCTAAAGGTTAAGATGGTATGGCACGAAAATAATGCGCCTCCGGGCAATAGCGCGAATCGACTGGCTCTTGGGCCTCTGCACTCACTTTTTCACAGCATTTCGGTAATTTGTAGTTGATTTATCTGTCGGTTGGTTGAGATTCTTACTTTGGAATGAATTCTCCGAAAGACCCCTTAAACTCATAATTTAATCGCCCCAGCCAGTGTCACAAAAATAAATTACAAAATTTTTGGCAAAATTTGGAGTAATTTGTTGGTGGGTGCCGATGTTTGGTGTATAAAGCAATTATACTTTCTTTGGGTAATCATCTGCGGATTTTTCGAGCTGTTTTCAGGAACACCATTTTGCAATACGTCGCAAAACGGGAATCCTCAAGGATGGAACTATGTCAAATCAGCCAAGGGTGGCGAAAGTTTTGGCAGCACTGCTGGTTTCAATGACAACCGGGGCAATGGTCTTGATGGCCCTGGGCAATAATCCCCCCTCTGCAGGCCTGTTTTCTCTTGCCGTCTTTAATGAGCTTGGTCCTGTCGAAAAAACTATCCGCTCTCGAGCTGCTCAGTCCCCCGAACGCTGGCGCTGCATCGAAATTTACTACAGTGGAACCAGAGCAGGCAACATTGAACAGTTGGCCTCGTTGAGCGGCTTGGCCAGTCCCGAGGCTCTCAACTGCCACTTTGTTATCTGCAACGGCCTCGGCGGCGACAACGGCCAGATACAATCAACCGAAAAATGGCAAAGACAGTGGTCAAGCATACCAGGCCGAACCTGGTACGGAAACGGTCAGACCATCCGCATCTGCGTTATAGCTGACGGTAAAACCGCACACCCAACCGACTTTCAGATAAAAAGCATAGAGGCGCTCGTAGAAGCACTGTACAGAAAGTTCAGCATTCAGCCCCAATCCATCTACTACCCCGGTGATTGGCGGTAGCAAGGCTGCTTAATAAACACGTGGAATAGGTTGCTGTCTGAAGTTTCGTTTCCATATAAAAACCGGATGTGCATCTATCAGATGCACATCCGGTCATTTTATAAAGGGCTGTTACTTACTGAACAGCGTTCCAACTATTTTTGCCGTGGCCTCAACTGCCGGCCAAAATCTCGTCTTGGCCTAATCCATCTCCAGCCCCGGAGCTCTCCACCATGGGCACCACGGCCCCGGAACACCTCGGCCCAAGCCGCCCATACCTCTGCCTCTGCCTTGGAGACCTCGGCCCAAGCCGCCCATACCTCTGCCTTGGAAGCCTCGGCCTAATCCGCCCATACCTCTGCCTTGGAAACCTCGGCCCAATCCGCCCATACCTCTGCCTTGCATGCCTTGGCCTAATCTGCCCATACCTCTGCCTTGGAAGCCTTGGCCTAATCTGCCCATACCTCTGCCTTGGAAGCCTTGGCCTAATCTGCCCATACCTCTGCCTTGCATGCCTTGGCCCCATCTGCCCATACCTCTGCCTTGCATGCCTTGGCCGCGTCTGTCCATACCTCTGCGTAGCATCGGTGGCCTTGGCCTGTCCGTATCTTTGGGTGGCGCCTTACGTATTTCAGGGCGTCCTTTCTTCGCGCCGGGCCGTGCTGCTTCAGGTTTGCCGCGGACACCTCGCCTGGTTTCGCCGGGAGCAGCTCTTGCTTTTTGCATTCTTTGCCTGAGCTGATTCATCTTCCTGATTAATTGCCCCATCTTTTCCCTGTCGTTTTCCCGATAGGCCTTTGTAAGTGCGTCTAACAATCTGCCAGACGCCTCTTGCCCGGGACGGAGCTGCTGGAGCTTACCACGCACAGCCTCCACGCGCTTACGCACAGCAGCTTCTTTAACTGCCTTTTGCTGCAAGGCCCTCACGCGCTCAGGCTCGACTTCTCTAACTACCCTTAGCTGGCGCCTTTGCTGCACTCCCTCCACATGTCTGCGACCAGCTTCTTCACCTGCTCTTGGTCTGCGAAGCTGTTCCGCCTGGCCTTTTTGTTTTGGTTCTGCTTCAGATCTGCCTCTTCTTTCCTGGGCGCTCAGATTTTCAGCTCCCAAAAGCAGAATTACCGCCACAATAACCAACATAATCTTCTTTGACATTTCTTGCTCCTTTCCAAATTATGGTTTCTTTCCGGTCCGCCGCACCGGATTTCTACAGATACAGACGGATTCAGATAGGGTATTATTGCAGTTTTAGGAAAATTTCGCAAAAAATATAAAAAAAATGCTATAATCTCCTACCTTTTTAGCCAATCTGGAAGCCGAACACCTTTCGTCGGGCTGTCTATACCGGGGGCATACGGCTTGAGATCGAGGACCGGGCTGCCGTCAAAGGCGTCGATCTTCTCGATGTGAACTACCCCGCTTTTAACCCAGCCCCTGTTAGGGGCTGGGTTAACCGAAAGAATCTTGCACAAGCTCAGGGCAATCAGATTGGGCCGAACGGGCGCGCGGCAGGCGAAGACGCCAGTTAACGGATTTTTCTTGTTGCCCCGCGGATGGACCTGAAGGATGCTTCGTTTTCGGGGCGTATCGTTCTTGTCAAGCCAATAAAACACCCACACGTGTGAAAAGCCGTCCAGCCCTTTGAGCGCATCTGCGTACCTCTCAAAAATCCGCAGCCGCACTGACTTGCCCTTCTTCTCCACCCTGCCAACAGGATATAATTTGAAGAACGTTTTCGCCCGCTCTTCGGCGGTCTCTGTTTTTGTCAGGTCGCTGGCGAACGCGCCTCCGCCGATGCAGGCAGCCATACCCGCGCTCTTCAAAAACAAATCGCGTCTTGAAATGTCCATAGCCGCCTCCTTTCAAGTTCGAGTTCACGGTTTTATGCATAATGACACAATAACATAAAGGTTCTCCTTAACCCTCTCCAATCAATCCTCGGTGTGCTCGACCACGGACTTGTTTTTCCGAGCCAAAACCTTCCTGTTTTGGCAGACGTCGGGAACCTTCGCATCCTGCTGCGGTTTCTACCGTCTTGACTCTGGCGGGAAGAGGTCTTTCTGGACGAAAATCGCGATGTAGTGGTACGTGCCGGTCATTAGCTCGTAGCGGACGGGAATCCAGCCGGCCTCCTCGGCCTGTTTTACCAATCTGCTCAGTGGCGTGCCGTGCGACTTATGCCGCGTCGCGATCTCAGAGTATTTCTCTATCACACAGACGCGACCGGTGGGTTTAACGACCTGGCACAGGTGACGCAGGTAATCGACGCGGCCGTCAGGGTCCAAATGATGATAGGTCTGGGAGAGGAAGGCCAGCTCGCAGGAGTTTTCCGGCAGATTGGTACTGTCGGTCTCACACAAGTAAGGCTTGATATGCGGTATATCCGTAAACTTTTCTTTCATTCGGTTGACTTTCTTTTCTTTGACCTCTGAGGCGTGAATAATGCCCTTGTCACCGACGAATTTGGCCATGTGATTTGCCCACCAGCCGTCACCGGCACCGATGTCCACAACGACGTCCCCGGGCTTCAAATCCAGCTCCTTGAGTACATACTCGCTCTTCGCGCGGTACGGGTAGCCGGAGGTTCCGGTCCGTACATGCTGGTTAGGGTCGGTAACCCGGGTGCTCCGCCAC
The DNA here is from genome assembly GCA_030630315.1 of Phycisphaerae bacterium. Lineage (GTDB taxonomy): Bacteria > Planctomycetota > Phycisphaerae > Sedimentisphaerales > Anaerobacaceae > JAUVYQ01. Next base: position 12,488 of record DAOVNI010000012.1, read on the forward strand.
GAGTCCGTGGAGGTTGGCCCAGGCAAACTACCCAGGGCAGCGATAAGGGTCAAGACCGTGAATAGTCGATTTATTCTTCGCATGGTCGGTTTCCTTAGTTATATTGGAAGCTGTTATTGAGCTTTTGACACTTTACTTTCGTCTCTGTTGCGCCGGACCAACGACCAGACGTAATAAACCGGGATGCCCGCGAGGATGCTGCCGAGGCTGTACATCGAAGGTTTCCACCACTGCCTGAATGCGAACACGGTCATGAAGAGGATTACCGCCATGAAGATCGCCGGAACAACCGGGTATCCGGGCACGCGAAACGGCCTTTCCATCTCTGGCCGGCGCCAACGAAGGACATATACAGCACCGATGAAGAGCAGCGCAAAGAGCGACAATCCCACCGAGGCATACCTGTACAAGTCCTGGAAGTCCGTCACGAACAGAATAATAATCGCGCACGCACTCTGCGCGAGCATCGCGTAAACGGGAACATGCCCCTCCGGGCTGATATGCCCGGCTACAGATGGGAACAACCCATCCTTTGCCATTGCGTAGTAGATCCGCGGGCCGGTGATAACAAAAGCGCTCACTGTAGCCAGGAACGTCAATCCGACCGCAACGGAGAAGATGCTGGAAGCCCTCGCCCCAAACAGATTTTCGACCGCGAGCT
>DAOVNI010000178.1 GCA_030630315.1 Phycisphaerae bacterium
ATTCTACAAACCTGCCAAATTGGTTCTTAGCTATCCAATAAATTATCCGTAAGTATGCTCTGAATTATCTCCAGAGACAAAATTTTGTCAATAATTCGATTGCATTTTTTTATCGTCCTTTTCTGCAGAGGAAATTCCTGAGGGTTTACAGCCTGGGTAGCATGAGCAAGATGTATGATATATCGGCCCATTATCGAGACCGGCAGCTCAACGGTCTTGTAGCCGCGGTCGAGGAGTTCAAAATAGAGTTTTTGGCCTGCTGTCAGGCCCTTGTCTCTACCCATCAAAAATGACAGGCTCTCGCGGCGTACGACGTCCATTCGGTAAATACAACATATTGTTCGATTGTGATAGCGAAATCTGCTGATGGAGCCCGGTTTTTGAAGGATTTTGCGCTTGAAGGATTTAAAATCAGTTGCTTTCTTGAGGAGTCTTCGCCATTTCGGCGTCAATTCGATTTTGTCGGAACCGACACAGGCAATATTTTCGTCATTCCTGAAGCAGCTAATCAGCTCGGTGAGCCAGTTGTCCTTCTGGACAAAGGTATCCGAGTGCATAGAGACATAAAATTCAGTGTTACAGCTCTGAAGACCAAGGTCCAGTGCCGCGCCTTCATCATAACTGCCGCGGGGTACGCCGGGCTCAGGACGACGCTCAATTAAACGTATCCAGCTTAAGCGTTTGAGATACTCCAGAGATTCATCCTGCGAGTCGTTGTCGACAACGATGACCTCATACGGATACCTCGTGAACTTGCGGATGCTGCGCAGGCAGAGCCGTGTGAAGTCAAGGGTTTTGTAATTTATAACGCATATCGTTGCTTTTGCTTTTACCACATCCGCCATTGATGGAACTTGCCTTCCGCTCTCTTATCGATTTGAGTACATAGAATCGTAATATTTCTGGTATTCGCCGGAGACGACGTTGGCCAGCCATTTTTGACTCTGCAGGTACCAGTCTATTGTCTTGTTAATGCCTTGCTCAAAGCTGACCGAGGGTCGCCAATTCAGGTCCTTGATTATTTTGCTTGCGTCAATGGCGTATCGCCTATCGTGTCCAGGCCTATCGGTAACATGCTTAATCAGCGATTTTGGTTTGCTTAGGCGGTCAAGTATCAGGTCAATGACTTCCAAATTTGTCTTTTCATTGCAGCCGCCGATGTTATAAACCTCTCCGGGCGGTGCCTCAGTCAAGACCTTCCATATAGCTGTGCAATGGCCGTACACATACAGCCAATCCCGAACATATAAGCCGTCACCATAAACAGGTAATTCCTTATCACTGAGGGCATTGTTAATCATCAGCGGGATTAATTTTTCCGGGAACTGGTATGGGCCGTAGTTGTTTGAACACCTGGTGATGTTGTATTTTACACCCCAGGTATGGCCGAAAGCTTTTACGAGATGGTCTGCTGCGGCTTTACTGGACGAATACGGCGAATTCGGACTCAGGGGTGTTTGTTCGGTGAATTTGCCCTCCGGACCGAGCGAACCATATACTTCATCTGTCGAAACTTGAATGAACCGCTCCAATTTTTTATCACGGGCGGCTTCGAGCAGGGTCAATGTGCCGGTAACATTGGTTTGGATGAAGACCTTCGGCCCGGTGATTGAACGGTCCACGTGGCTTTCGGCAGCAAAGTTAATAATCGTATCTACCTGGTACTGCTCGATGATTTTTTCTATCAGGGCCCCATCGCAAATGTCGCCTTTGATAAATTTGTGGTTAGGGTGGTTTTCAAGGCCGGCGAGGTTTTCGAGATTGCCGGCATAGGTTAGCTTATCGAGATTGACGATAAAGCAATCGGGATGCTCTGAAAGCACCATTCGCACGAAGTTGCTTCCTATAAATCCTGCACCGCCTGTAACCAGGACTTTTCTCATAAATGCCTCAGAAAACGCTCTAACGGGACTTGCCAGGGCTCGATTGGCTCAGCAAGCAAGGCCTTAATTTTGCTGCAATCGAAACGGCTGTTTAACGGCCTTACGGCAGCACTGACGTAATCACTGGTTTTGCAGCCACTTAAGTCAACTGACATATTGAGTTTATCAAAAACGAATTTTGCCATTTCAAAACGGCTAACATAGCCGGCACTTGTAAAATGAAATAAGTCCTCGGGTTTTTTCCACAACAACTTGCAAATCACTTTAGCAACTTTCGTTGTAGCTGTTGGTGAACCTACCTGGTCATCAACAACCCTTAGTTGTTCCTCAGTCTCTGCTTTTTTTACGAGTTTGGTTACAAAATTATTGCCGTGCAAACCATAGGTCCATTCGAGACGCATTATACAATAGCGGCAGCGGCTTTCAACTAAAAGCTGCTCGCCGGCCAGTTTACTTCTGCCATAAGCATTTATCGGGTTTGGCGTGTCGGTCTCAAGGTAGGGTCTTTCGGATTTGCCGTCAAAAACAAAATCGGTGCTGATGTGCAAAACCCATATATTGGCTTGTCTTGCAAGAACACCCAGACGCCCTACCGCCGTCCCGTTGACCTGGTATGCCAGATTGGCTTCGCTCTCGGCCTTTTCGACATTTGTATAAGCAGCACAGTTGATTACCGCTTTAGCATCCCTGATAGCTTTACCGAGATGCTGCTCGTTGGTGATATCAAACTCCGGCAGGTCGAAGACCTCAAAGTTAATGCCCTGCTTCGTACATTCAAGTGCCAAATCCGTGCCGAGCATACCCTTGCCGCCGAGGATTGCAACTGTGTTTTCAGCCATCTTTGCGAGTCCAGTCATAGGGGATATGATTATCGTGCGGATGGGTGCGGAACTCATCGGGGTCGGTATAGTTGTACATTTCTGAGACGATGTTTACTATGTAGGCCTCGGTCTGACCGACACACATCCAGCCGTGCTGCACGCCGGGCGGTATCCTAACCAGGCCGGGGCAGTGTTCGCCGAGGTAAAGCTCATTGACGGTCCCGTGCGTAGGCGAATCTTTACGTTCGTCATACAGCGCTATTTTTACCATCCCCTTGATGACGTAAAAATGGTCGGTTTGTTTTTTATGATAATGCCAGGCTTTGACGACGCCGGGGTAGGTTGTGGTGAAATAGACCTGGCCGAATTTTTCAAACCAGGGGTCGTCGGCCCGCATCATCTCTCCGAGCCGACCACGCTCATCTGACAATACTTTCGCCCGTCGGGCCTCTACACCATCAATGAGCTTGCCCGAGCTGCGTATAATCAGCCCTTCATCTGAGGAAACTATCTTTAACGGCACTATGTTTTTTGTCATTGTGGTGGCTCCTTTGTAACCAGCTCGTTGACTCTACTAAAGGATTCAAACGTCCCTGCATCACTCCACCAGCCCTCGAGAATATCGAAAGCAAGCTCGCCTTTCTCTAAGTAAGCATTATTCACATCGGTAATCTCAAGCTCGGCGCGAGCCGATGGTTTGAGTGTTCGTATAATATCAAAAACTGAGGCGTCATAAAAATAGATGCCGGTTATGGCATAATCCGACTTTGGACTTTTGGGTTTTTCCTCTATTTTGATAACGCGATTATCGGATATCTCCGCAACACCGAAGCGGTGAGGGTCTTTGACCTGTTTTAGAAGAACCCTTGCACCTTTTGCCTGCGCCTTGAAACGGTCGATATATTTTTTCAGGCCTGCCTTGAAGATATTATCGCCGAGGATGACAGTTAGCGGGTTTCCATAGGAAAAGTCTTCAGCAAGAGCCAATGCCTGTGCGATGCCGCCGGCCTCATCCTGGACTTTGTAGGTAAACCGGCACCCGAACACTTTTCCGGAGCCCAGCAGGTTTACAACATCGCCCATATGTTCAACTCCGGTTACTATCAGGATTTCCTCAATACCTGCCGAGACAAGTTTCTCAATCGGGTAATAAATCATAGGTTTGTGCCCGATAGGCAGCAAATGTTTGTTTGTTACCTTTGTCAAAGGCATCAGACGTGAGCCGGTCCCCCCCGCCAGTACGACGCCTTTTATACTCATAATAACTCCTTTCCAAAGCGAACAGAGGCGATGAAATTTTTGAGCTCGTCTAAACAACAGTCAGTAAAGTCAGAACTGCTTCAGGAATCGCAGGTCGTTTTCAAAAAGCAGGCGAATATCGGTAATGCCGTATTTTCGCATAGCAAGCCGTTCTACCCCGAATCCGAACGCCCAGCCGGTATATTTTTCGTTGTCTATTCCAACGGCGTCGAAAACACTCGGGGCAACCATACCACAGCCGCCCATCTCTACCCAGCTTTCTTTACCGGTCTTATCGGCGAGGAGCAAATCAACTTCGGCGCTGGGCTCGGTAAATGGGAAAAAGCTCGGCCGAAATCGCCATTTCGTATCGGGGCTAAAGAAGGCGTGGATAAATTGGGCGATGGTGGTTTTCATATCCACC
>DAOVNI010000228.1 GCA_030630315.1 Phycisphaerae bacterium
ATTATAATTATATCATACTAAACTAAAATTTACAATAGCGTTCGCAGTCTTCACCACATCTACCATTTCAGCCACATCGTGGACGCGGACGATTGAGACGCCCGCTGCGGCGCATAAAGCAACTGATGCAGCCGTGCCGAAAATCCTATCAGCAGGATTTTCCTTGCCGGTTATCTGACCAATAAAGCTTTTCCGACTTGTCCCTATCAAGACCCGGTAGTCCGTAGCAACAAATTTATCAATATTTCTCAAAAGTAAAAGATTGTGCTCTAACGTCTTGCCAAAGCCAATTCCAGGGTCAATAAAAATAATTTCTTTTGCAATGCCAAACTGCTCTGCTCGCTTAGCCCTTGACACTAAAAACCCAAGGACTTCCCCAACCACATCATCATATTTCGGCTCCATTTGCATTGTTGCCGGCGTCCCCTGCATATGCATCAAAACAACCGGCACCTGCTGCTCAGCCGCCAATTCTCCCATCCGCTCATCGCTCAAAGCAGTTATGTCGTTTATCATTGAAGCCCCCGCTTCTAATGCAGCTTTAGCAACCTCGACCTTATAAGTATCAATACTAATCGGCATATCTATCTTTTCGCCAACTCCCCTTATCACCGGAATCACTCGCTTTATCTGCTCATCTGCCGAAACGGACGCAGAACCCGGCCGGGTAGATTCGCCGCCTACATCTATTATCGCAGCGCCGTCGCCAGCCATTTGCACACCGCCCTCAACCGCCCTGCCGGTATCGAAGAACTGACCGCCGTCGCTGAACGAATCCGGCGTGACATTCAAAACCCCCATCACAACACACCCAGCCGAAAAATCCAATCGCCCCCTCGGCCATTCAACTATATTTCCACCACTACCTTTCCTCATCTGACACCTTATAATTGTCATTCCTGCGAAAGCAGGAATCCAATACCCTTCAGCTTCTTGGCCAAAATGCTGTTTTTATTTTTGACAATAACTCTGGTATTCTGAAATTCCCTCCGAACAGGGTAATTCTTCCGTAGCCCACTGAAGAACTCACCACTCTCTTCCGCCTGCTTATTCAAAATCTGCCGAAGTCTGAAATCATCTTTCTTAATATCATAAATCTTCTTCACAGCGCCCAATAACACATCCTGCTTTCCGATGTTCGGATTAATCTTCAACTCTGGCACATCGGCCTCAGGCAAAAACGAATCAATATCAAATTTCGCGCTAAATCCAAAATATTTACAAGCCGCTTTATAAATCATAATCATACCTGCAACCTTGCCGTCCAGCGAATAACCGGCAATGTGCGGCGTGCCAATATCAACCATTTCCAGAAGCTCCGTATCGATATTCGGCTCGTTTTCCCAGACATCGAGCACAACAGCTTTTAATCGCCCCGTCTTAATCGCTGCTTTCAAAGCGCTGCTGTCAACCACCCCCCCGCGAGAAGTATTAAAAAAGACACAACCGCCCTTTAGCAACTTGAAAATTTTTTCATCAGCTAAATGAAACGTCTTGTCAACACCCTCAAACGTCAACGGCGTATGAAACGTTATAAAATCGCAATCAAAAAGCTCTTCTATCGGCAGATATTTTGCATCGCCGGTTTCTCTTTGCAAAGGCGGGTCGTTCAAATAAACCCTCATACCCAATGCCGTAGCTTTTTTAGCCACCCTGCTGCCGACGTTACCTGCGCCTATAACACCTATCGATTTGCCCTGCAGGTCAAGATTATGTTTTTGCCCGACATTGAGCAATACAGCAATGACGTATTCAGCCGCCGAATTGGCATTCGACCCCGGCGCTGAAGCAAAACCGATATTGTTTCGCAAAAGATATTCAATATCTATATGGTCAAAGCCGATGGTAGCGGTACCTACGAAACGAACGCTGCTTTCAGCCAATAAATCCGCACCTACCCGCGTTACACTGCGAGCCAGCAGGATATCGGCATCGGCAACAACACCTGGCGTTATCTCTCGGCCCCCAACAACTTCAACCTCCCCAATCGAAGAAAAGCACTCAGCCACAAACGGAATATTCTCATCAGCGATTATCTTCATCTCACACAACGAAAATTAGCCACTAAGACACAAAGTCACAAAGAAATAAATATAATTAAACCTTGGTGTCCTGGTGCCTTTGTGGCGAAGAAATTACAAATTAAAGTTCAAAGCCCGCAATCTTTGTCCCGCAATCCGGACAGCATGAATTCGTTATATGATTCGCTGATATATGGTAGCCCACGCGCTCAATCAAAACCCTGCCGCAATTATAACAAAAGGTGCTCTCCGATTTCGCGCCCGGCACATTACCTAAGTAAACATAATGCAGCCCGGCGGCTTTACCTATTTCTTCAGCGCGTTCAAGACTACTAACCGGCGTGGGGCCCGAATCCAGATACTTATACTGCGGATGAAACCGGCTGATATGCCAGGGGACATCGGCACCGGCGCGCGAGACGATAAAATCTGCAAGTTTTTTCAGCTCATCGTCGGAATCATTTTCGCCCGGAACGAGTAAAGTGGTCACCTCAAGCCAGATGTTCGTTTCCTTTGCGATATAACTAATCGTGTCAAGCACCGGTTGCAGTCGGGCCTTACACAACCTCTTGTAATAATCTTCACTAAACGATTTAAGGTCAACGTTAATGCCGTTGAGCCAATCGCCGGCGAAATCAATCGCTTCTCTGGTCATAAATCCGTTACTGACAAAAACGTTCGTCAAACCTTGCTTCTTTGCCAGGCGCCCGCAATCATTGCACAGCTCCATAAAAATCGTCGGCTCAGTATAGGTATAAGCGATACTCTTGCATCCGCCGCCAACAGCCGTCTCGACAATTCTCTCCGGGCTTATTGCCTGCCCGTCGATTCGCCCGTCCTCAACAGCCGCCTGGCTTATCTGCCAGTTCTGGCAAAACTCGCACCGAAAATTACAACCCATCGTAGCGATGGAAAAGCTGCGAGAGCCCGGCTGAAAATGGAACAACGGCTTCTTCTCGATAGGGTCCGGGTTAGCCGAGCAAACCTTATCATAAGTCAGCGAATACAGAGTACCGTCTATGTTTTTACGTACACAGCATCGGCCTAATTTACCCTCATCAATCAGGCATCGCCAGTTACACAGCTTACACCGGACCTTTTTATCCTCGGCTGCATCCCACAGCACCGCTTCCTTAAGACTTTTTTCTCTCATAGTGATATAGACTCTTTTATTTCATCTTCCGCATCTTTTCACTTCAGCATTCATTATTCCTTGTTCGATATTCTTTCGGTCATCCCTTGCTTGCCCCGCACGTAATAGGCCCTTGCCGTAATTTGGTGCGGGGTCATTCTTACCCCTTCTTGTCATTCTGAGCGCAGCGAAGAATCTATTATCCACCACTCGCAATACGGTATACGCACGACGCAATACGAATTTATAACCGGAAAAACCGAATTTGGCAAGAAACAGATTGGCCGTTCTATATATCTTTTATTGATAATGCCTTACAGATTTTTCTTGCTAATTTATTTGAGAACTCGGTATGACGAGGAATTGCTTCTGAATAACCTTAGAAGGGTGTTTCGTTTCATTCCACACTCACCACTTCAGGCGTTGCATCTTCAGGAATTCCGCGTAAGGCATCTTGACGACGGTCTTCG
>DAOVNI010000107.1 GCA_030630315.1 Phycisphaerae bacterium
CCAAAATGAACGTAAACTTAACTTTAACAAAGGATTACAGAAAAAACGATGATTTTTCAGTCCGAATAAACAAACCCAATTTCGTTAAAGGCCTAAAATGAACGTAAATGCTTTTTCAAAAAAGGATTATGACAATGTTACCGCCTTCCGGCCCAAAAAAACAAACCCAAAACAAACCCAATTTCCGATTGTCCTTGTGTCTTTGAATTGGCTGTGTATAATCTCGTTCTCCGTGATGGTAACGGAATGCACAGCATGCCTAACGGCAGAAATTTTAATGGAGATTTCTTAAAATGGCAGAAGCACCTAAAGCCAATGCGGTAGTCGGACAATCAGGTGGGCCGACCGGCGTTATAAATGCCTCTCTGGTCGGCGTTATCGAAGAGGCAAACAAGCATCCGGAAATCGAGAACCTTTACGGTTCTCTTCACGCCGTGGTCGGAATGGCTAAAGGCCAGTTTATCGATTTGAAAAAATTGTCGGCCGATACGCTGGAGCAAGTGGCCGCTTCACCATGTTCGGCCCTTGGTTCCAGCAGGGACAAGCCGAACGAGGAATATTGTGCGAAGATTCTTGAGGTCTTCAGGAAACGCAATATCAGGTACTTCTTTTACATCGGCGGCAACGACTCGGCTAATACGGCCCATATTCTCAATAGGATGGCGGATGATGTAGGCTTTGATATTCGGGCTTTTCATATTCCCAAGACGGTGGATAACGATTTGCTGGTTACCGACCATTGTCCGGGCTTTGGGACCGCAGCAAAGTTCGAGGCCTGTGCGCTGATGGGCGACGACCTGGATAATCGTACTCTGCCGGGAGTCAAAATCGATGTGATTATGGGCAGACACGCCGGCTTTCTGACCGCCGCTACCGCACTGGGCAAGCAAAGAGATGATGACGGCCCGCATCTGGTATATCTTCCGGAAAGACCTGTTTCGATGGATAAATTCCTTGGCGATGTAGATGGCATCTTGAAAAAACTGGGCCGATGTGTCGTTACAGCGAGCGAGGGAATCTGCGACGCCGACGGTGTTACCTGGGCGAAGAAACTGGCTGAGGGCGTAGAAACGGATGCGCACGGCAATATACAACTGTCCGGCACAGGCGATCTGGCTGACTTTCTGGCAGGACAGGTAAAGAGCAAACTTGGGGCAAAGCGGGTGAGAGCGGATACTTTCGGGTATCTGCAAAGGAGCTTTGCGGGGTTGCAATCAGAGGTCGATGTTCGTGAGGCGCGATGGTGCGGTCGTCATGCCGTTCAGTATGCTATGAAAGAGGACAATGGGTCGGTTGCAATCAAACGGCTTGGTAACGGAGCGGATTATAAAGTTGAACTATTCCGCACCGAGCTTAAGAACGTGGCTGAGCAGACGAAATCTATGCCCGATGAATTTATTAACACCGAGGGCAACGGCGTAACTGAGGCTTTTATCGAATACGCAATGCCGCTGACAGGCGGCCTGCCCAAAACCGAACATCTCGGCAATTATCCGAGAGTGTAGCTCTCGTGAAGCGTGATCAAGCTTCATTTATTTTTTGTTAGATTCTCCAACTTTGTGTCGGCGCATTTGCACCTATCAAAAGCACTAAAAAAATGTGAGCGAAACGTTTTCTGCTAAATAAAGTGTTAAAAGAAACCATAGTTCAAACCTTTCTTTTTAATCTTCGGCGCTGAAAACTGCGATTTCAGCTAAGCCGATATTCTGTGTTTCCGGCTTGACGGCAGTAACAACAAACTTGAGCCAGGTAACCTCTTTTGGCAAGAAGGTGATTTCTTTGGCAGCGGAGGCATCGTCAGGCAGCTCGCCTACAGTTATGGTGCTGCCGTCACTGAAGATGAGCATGCCGGCAGTAACCTGGTCGGCGTGTGTATTAGGCCTGTCAAAGAGCCAGACGCGATTAACAATTTGTGGGTTGTCCCAGTTCAATCGCAGCATAGCCGATGTCTTTTCGCCGTCGCTGGCCCACTCGGCAGATATGTCCTCCGGATAGCCGCCGACCACGCCATCAATCGCTGCCTCGGCGGTGTAGCCTTTGTAAGTTGAACTGACGGTTACTTTGGCTTTACGGGCAATGTTGTTCTTGCTTTTCAGCGGATCGTGCTGCTTTTGTGCCTGGAGTTTCTTTTTGTACTCACGATGCATCTTCGGGTCGAGCAGTTTGACCTGCTGGAGGACAAGGCCGTATCGGCTGCCCGGCGGTATGGCCTTGAATCGGATGTTGTTCCAGCCCTGACTGAAGTTGCCTGAATAGCACAGCCAAAGAGTTAGGCCGTCTTTGCTGATAAACTTTGACGGAAAATTGAGGAAATAGCCCTGTTCACCAAACTCCTTCATATATGTTACGAGCTTCCACGGCCCTGTGATTTTATCGGATTCGAGAATATAGGAATTCATTTTGGCGACCGTCGGCCAACCATCGGTTACACACATCAAGTATTTCTTGAGCGGTGCGTTGTAGGTAATGGTAACGCAGCCCATATTGTTGTTCCATTCCAGCAGCGGCTTAATTTTTTTGAAGTCGTAAGACCAGATGGGCTCACCCTTCTCATCATATCCGGCAAAATATTCATATTTTGATTCATCGTTAATGTTTTCGATGCTCGGTGTGACGCGGGTCAGGTAAATCTGGTCGCCGGATATCCAGCTTAGATTGGCGTATCTCGGCTTGGGGTCGTTTTCTTCGGCTCCGTAACCCACCAGGTAAGCCTTACCATCAGGCGAGTGTTCCATATTTTTGCCGAAGTCCACAAACTTGGGTGAGCCAATTTTCACCGGCCCCATAAATTCGGCAGGTTCGGGGAAAAGGGGCTTGGCGGGAGTGTGCGGGGTATCTGTCCAGGTTTTCCCATAGTCGGTGGAAATGCGGAAGCCCGGCATCGGCCCTAACACCGGCCAATTCCATCTCATGCCGTCATGCATGACACTTCCCGCAGGTCCTAAACAGTAGGTGCTGTAATACCACACCCCGTTGTGAACGAGACTTCCACAGGGATAGCGCCCCTGGTAGGGATGCGGGTCACCCTTAGTTTTGCCGAGGGCTTTGATTTTCAAATTGAGCGGGTCGTCCCCAATCATAATCGCCTGGCCGGTGGTCGCATTGCGTCCGCCGGAGCCGGACCTCATTCCGTCGGTTTGTCCGTCAGTCCACGGAGAATACAGATTGTCATCCGCGGCCCAGCAAGGATACCACGTGTCCGCGACTCGATAGTCGCTGTGCACGCCCGTAAATAATACCCCAGCAAGCTCTTTGGACTGCTCGAAGGGAATATCCTCAGGGGGCTCCGATGGCCAAAGCAATGGTCCGGATTTGGCCCGATACTTTACGACTCTCTCGTCGGCAAAGATGGTGCTCGACAACACTACTGTCAGTAAGCCGGCCAGCAGTAATGTGCTTACTTTTACTGTCTTGGTTGCTGATTTTTTCATTTTTTTGGTCCTCCGAAAAAAGGGGCGTCAATTAAACAATGCCTCCACAAAGGTGTCGGGGTTGAACTCTGCGATATCTTCGGGCTTTTCGCCCAGGCCGACAAATTTTACGGGTATGTCGAGCTGGTCTTTGATAGCGATAACGATTCCGCCGCGTGCGGTCCCGTCGAGTTTGGCCAAGAATATCCCTGTAACGTCAATCGCTTCGGTGAACATCTTTGCCTGTACAATGGCATTCTGTCCGGTAGTGGCGTCGAGAACCAGCAGTACTTCATTTGGTGCGCCGGGGATTTTTCGTGCCACTACGTCACGAATTTTCGTCAGTTGCTTCATCAGGTCCTTTTTCGTGTGCAACCGTCCGGCTGTGTCCAGAATGAGGACATCTGCATTTCTTGCGACGGCGGCCTGGCAGGCGTCGAAAGCGACCGCTGCGGGGTCGCCGCCGGTTTTGTGCTTTATGATTTGTACGCCGATGCGTTCGGCCCAGATGCTCAACTGTTCCACGGCGGCGGCACGGAACGTGTCGCAGGCAGCGAGCAAAACCATTTTGTTGTTCCGGCTCAATATAAAGCCGAGTTTGGCGATGCTTGTGGTTTTTCCGGTGCCGTTGACGCCGGCGACCAGGATGACGGTCGGGCCGGTCTCAGCGAGACGTAATTGCCTGTCGCGATGCGGCCAATAGCTTTTAATGTGTTCTTTGAGAAATGGGACAATATCATCGGTCGTTGCGATTTGCCTGCTGCGGTAAGCAACGCGCAGGCCTGACATGAGCTTGTCCGTCGTTTCTACGCCGATATCGTCGGTTATCAGCGTCTCTTCCAGCTCGTCGAGCAGGGTTTCATCAATATTTCTGCCCAGACTCAGCACCGACGAAAGCGAAGTGCTGATTTTAGCGCGGGTTTTGCCAAGCCGGTCTCTGAAGTATTCCGCCGTTTTAGTGAAAATTCCCATAACCGCTTCCTTATGAAGCCCTTTGAATTTGAGATTTCAAATTTAATTGCCTGATGGTATCGAAATTTACAAAAATTTCAAGTGAATTTCCACTACCTGCTCTGGCAGGCACAGGTTTTGCGGGAATGAGAGAAAGGAGCTTTTTCAAACCCTTTGCCGGGGGGTAAAAGAATTTGCATTTTTTTTTGCTTTTTGCCCCAGGATAAATATTTTTCTTTGACAAAGCAAACGATTGAAGTAAGATTTTGATTACTGCTTTTGCAATGGCAGGCTTTAAGCTCAAGGGCAAGGGTCAGCCCATTTTGGCCTTGTAAAAATTTTGAACAGGCCCCGTTAGAAATTGAATGGAAGAAGGAAGATGATGCAAAAGAGAAGATTTCTAACGGGGCAGGGACGTTTTTAAATGGTTAGTTGCTGTTTGCATAGAGTGTGGATTGGGTTCGCATTTTGTGATATTTTTCGCAAAGTGGTGTCCTGATTCATAAAGGAGGGTGGTTTGGCGGCTCGGGAAGTCGAAAACATTTTCGCTGATATACTTGACCGTGCAAAAGCGCTTGACCCGGCCAATGCCCGCAAGTGGTTCGAGAAGCTAACAGTTTTACATTTGGACGGCGGTTCACTCGGTGTCGGCTGTCCCAATGAGGCAACCGTGCAGTTTTTGCGCGATAATTGCAAAAGCAGCTTCACGCGGGCCGCTCAACAGGTAACCGGCCATCTTGTTACCATGGATTTCAGCGTTGACCACGACGAAAAATCTCCGCGCCGGTCTCGACGCTCCAGGCCGGGGCTTAAACTACATCCTGATTATACCTTTGATAATTTTGTAGTAGGGCCGAGCAACCGCCTCGCTCACGCAAGCTGTGTCGCGGTGAGTCAGTCGCCGGGCAATACTTACAATCCGCTTTTTCTTTACGGCAGTTCCGGTCTGGGTAAGACCCACCTTTTGCACGCCGTTTGCTGCGAGGCCGGGCAAAAATTTGATGAGACGGTAATTCAGTTGTTAAGCTGCGAAGATTTCGTCAACAGATTTATCAGGGCGATTGAGAAAGGAAATCTGGCCGGCTTTCAAAGCCAGTTTCGTACTGTCGATACGCTGGTAATCGACGACATTCAGTTCCTGCGCGAACGCGAGCAAAGTCAGGAAGAATTCTTCCACACCTTTAATGCCCTTTATAACAACGGCAAACAAATCATCCTCAGCGCCGACAGCCCGCCGGGCAAGATACCTTCGCTCGAGGAGCGTCTTATCAGCAGATTCAACTGGGGTCTGGTTGCCAGAATCGACCCTCCAAGCTACGAGACAAGAGTTGCAATCGTGCAAAAGAAGGCCCACCTCCGGGGCCTGAATATATCCGATGAAATAGCTGAGTATATTGCCCGCAAGGTTCACGCAAATATCAGGGAATTGGAAGGCGCTCTGACAAGTCTCTACGCCGTAGCGACCACTACGGGCAAGGAAATTACGCTTGAATTGGCCCAGAGGGCTCTGGAAGGGCAAATTAAATCAGCGGCCAGATACATAAGTATTACCGATATTATCGAAGTGGTAACCAGGCATTTTGACGTTCGTCTTGCGGATTTGCAGAGCAAAAAACGCAGCCAGAGCATTACCGAGCCGCGTCAGATTTGCATGTATTTGGCCAGAAATCTGACCAAACACAGCCTCGAAGAAATTGGCGGCCATCTGGGAGGGCGGGACCATACGACCGTTATGCACGCCTGCAGTAAAATCGGCGAGAGCGAACGCTCCGACCCGCAAATGCACGCATTGCTGGACGAGCTGACAAAACAAATCACACAAACCCCGCAAGC
>DAOVNI010000297.1 GCA_030630315.1 Phycisphaerae bacterium
ACACGAGCGGCGATCTGAGGATTGGTTTCCGCGGCGGCCTGCATGGCCTTAAACGTCAGGCCTGACTGCGATTCGTTCTTAAAGACTCTTTCGCCGTCCGACCAGGGGTTGAAGATGTACCCGAACCTGTGGTTCTGAACGCAGCGAATTGGATAACGTTTTCTCGCTGATGTCTGATGGAATTGTGTGAATACCTTGTCGCGTCCTTCTTGTTTATGTCCGAATAAAACCGGTAGAAATGAAAAACCGTCTATGCCTTTGGGCTGAGGTAATCCAGCCGCGTCAAGTACAGTGGGCATAAAATCAATCGCCGAGATAAAGTGTTGCTTGTCCACACTGCCGGGCTTGACCTTGCCCGGCCAACTAACGATCCACGGCGTACGCGTGCTGTGCAGGTAGCAGTTGGTCTTGGAAAACGGCAGCGCCATACCGTTATCAGAGAGAAACATTGTTAAAGTGTTTTTTCCCTGGCCTGATTTCCGCAGAGCGCGCATTACCGCCCCCACGCTATCGTCGCATCGGCGGACCGAGCTGTAATACTGCGCAATTTCCTTGCGTATCTCCGGCAGGTCAGGCAGGAAGCCTGGAACCTGGACTTCCTCACTCTGGTACACGCGCGAAGGCGCTGGAATATCCTTGAGCACTTTCGCAAATCTGCTTTGCTCCTGGGAGCTGCCGTGAAATGGCCGATGCGGGTCGTGCGAATTGGCCATTAGGAAAAATGGCCGACGTTCGCTTGCAGCTCGCTTAAAAAAGTCTTTGGCAAATCTGTAATACAGCTTCGGGTCGCGGCCCCGGCCTAATTCTCCGGCGTTTTTGACTACGTCCCACTTGAACTTATTAGCAGGCGCCAAGTGTGTGACTTTGCCCAGGATGCCGTTAAGGTAGCCAGCCTCGTGCAGTTTCTCCTGCAGTGTTGGTACGCTGGTATCAATGGGCTCAAAGCCCTCGGCTCCATTACGATGCGGATAGCGGCCGGTCATTAGCACCGCCCGGCACGGCTGACAAACTGCTATGGTGATATGGGCATAGTGAAAACGCATACCCTCGGAAGTTAGGCGGTCGATATTTGGTGTAATATTGGGTGTCCGCCCCCCAAAGCAGCCTGGCGCATCCCAGTTCATATCGTCCGCCGTTATCAGGAGAATGTTCGGTCGTCTCATTTCCTTATCGGCTGCAATTACTTCCACGCAATCAAACTTTGCCAGCGCGGCTCCCAGCCCCACTGCTCGTAAGAACTCCCGACGTGTGATAAGAGCGGTGTTCATCTCGCTTTTCCTCCTTTTCCATGTTCTTATATAACTTTATTCCCAACAAAGCCGAGAAGTAATTGCTTTACTGTATATCATAAAAGTAACCTGTTATGCATACTCTATGTGTGCCGGCATCGCCGCTCTTTACGAGCTTCAACGTTTCATTTTCATTCACTAAGACACACCTATCAGGAAAGTCTGCAAGATAGGTACTAAAAACATGTAAATCCACAAAAAGATTGTCGTTTACATTTAAATCGTCATACTGGTCTGTCCAGGCCGCCTTCAATAAGACGAATCGTTTGCCTGTTGGGACGGTAAGAAGTGTCTCGGCGGAACTTGCACCTTCAAATTCAAAGCTCTGAATATAGCCTTCTCTTTCGGCAATCCCGCTTGAAGCAATCTTATAGATGTCATCAAGTGTCTTCATCGTGGGCGCTGGTGGCGCCGTTGGGTTCAATTCGCCGGCTATTGCGAATAGTGAAAAACCCAACAGCCCACACAAAACTATTGCTATTATGCAAATTGTCAAATTGCTGGTTCTCATTTTACTTCTCCTTAAAGAATTGTAGATATTTATGGTGTACTGATACGTTATCAGTAAAAGTCACCGAAATGTCTGTGATAGACCTGCATTTATCGTCACCTTCCTGCCCTTGGCAAACCGGCCAAAGGCAATAAGATTATACACTTTGCCTCGCTGCCAGGCAACTAAAAACAGAGCAAAATATTACCTTTATCAATAATAATGCTCTCTGCGTGCTCGCCTGTCCCCGCGGAAGCGGGGGGCGTGCTCTGCGGTTAAATTTTTACCCGGTGGGCAAATAAATTGTTACCGTCGTTCCTCTGCCGGGCTCGCTTGCAATCTCCAGCGTGCCTTTGTTCAATTGTATGAGCCGGGCGGCGTGGGCGAGACCCATTCCTCGTTTTCGTCCTGCGGGCTTGGCAGAGAAGAGCGGCTGAGTCGCTTTTTGGAGGGTCTCGGCGTCCATTCCGCAGCCGAGGTCGTTGATTTGCAATTTCACGAAGTTACCGCCCTCGGCATCGGTGGTAACCTTTATGGGGCCAAGACCGCCGGTGTAGGATTCAATGGCGTTGGAAAAGATGTTTGCAATCGCCGATACAACCTGGCCTGAATCTATGAAAACGCTTTTGACATCCTCGGCAACTTCAATTTGGATATTGATATGTTCTACGCCTGTTTTTTGACTGGTTAATTGTACAGCTTCATCGAGCATTTGTTTGATATTTGTCTCGGCCGGCCTGGGCTCCGGCGGATTGGCAAAGCTCATCAGGTCCTCGATGACCGCAGATATTTCGCCGGT
>DAOVNI010000165.1 GCA_030630315.1 Phycisphaerae bacterium
AGCGCTTTGCAGAAGAGTATGCGTGGCAGCGACCCTGATGCCACCGTTTATTGGCTTGCGCGGCTGATAGCAGGCGGAGAGGACACTCGTTTTATTGCCCGGCGTATTGCGGTTTGTGCGGCTGAGGACGTCGGCAATGCCGACCCGATGGCGACGGTTTTGGCCTCGGCTGCCGTCCAGATATCCGAGTTTGTCGGCCTGCCGGAAGCGCAACTGGCGCTGGCGCAGGCGGCTTTGTATGTTGCCTGTGCGCCGAAATCAAATGCTGCGTCTTCGGCTATATGGAAAGCGGTTGACGACGTAAAATCGCAGAAAACGATACCTGTGCCAAAACATCTAAAAGACAGTCATTACCAGGCTGCGAAAAAAATGGGTTACGGGGCAGATTATAAGTATCCGCACAATTTTGAGGGAGGTTTCGTGCCGCAGGAGTACCTGCCGGCGGCGATGAGGAAAAAATATTACAAACCGAAGGAAATCGGGTGTGAAAAAAATATCAAGCGTTATTTACAAAAGCTGCAAACCTTGATACAAAATAGCAAGCCCCGCCCCTCCGAGGGGCTGGGCAAGCCTGTCAAAAGAAGTGCCGGAGGGTTCCCGCAAGGCGGGGTCCCAAAGAAGGATGGCTGAATGGACAAGGAGCAGTTGCGTCTGAGTCTGCGGAAGTGCTTGCTCGCTATACCTGCGGAGCAGAGGAGCGAAAAGAGCCGGAAAGCATGCCGGAATCTGGTTTCGACCCCGCAATTTCAAAGTGCATCGGTGGTTATGATGTATTTATCCCTCCCGCACGAGGTGGATACTTCGGAGGTAATACTTTATGCCTGGCAGCTCGGTAAGATAGTGGTGGTGCCGAAGATTTCCTGGCAGCAAAGGCATATGATACCAGTGCAGATAAACTCGCTGGAGACGGGCTTTTCGACCGAGGTTGCCGGGCTGCGAAATCCGATAACGGGGGCGCCGATGCCGATTGAAGAGATTGACCTGGTGGTTGCGCCGGCGTTGGGATTCGATAGGAAGGGCAATCGACTTGGCCGCGGCGGCGCCTATTACGACAGGTTTTTCGCTAACGAGCAGCTTAAGGCGCCGAGATGCGGCTTTGCTTTCGCAGAGCAGGTGATTGACTCGATACCGGTGATGGAGCGTGATGAGGCGGTAGATTTTTTAGTGACCGATGAAGAAATAATATATTTTGACCAGAATGGCCGATAGAAGATATTGGATAGAAAAAACTAACTAAACGCTAAACGCTGAAAAAGGAGAATAAAATGGCTCGTTATCCTTCCAGCTTATATGGCAGGCGAAGAGGCCGGCCCATAAGGCGGACATATATCATTTCAGCTTTGCTTATTATTGTTGTGGTGATTGCTTTCATTTATGGTTCTTCCGGCGAAAACGAAAACGAAACACGCCTGAAAGATGAACCAAACTCGCCTGTAGTTTCTATACTAAAATCTCCCCCTCCACCGGAACCGAATTTGTTAGAAATCACACCTGAGCCAACTACTGACCCTAATCCCGAAGCAACTGCGCTTATTACCAAAGCTATGGCAGTATTCAATGCAAAGCCAGCCAGGATTATAGAAGCCCGTAACATACTAAACGATATATTATCAATGCCTATGACCGAGCAGCAGCGAGTGTTTGTGAAAAACCGACTCTCTGGGCTTGCCGATGAATGGCTGTTTAGTAAAACCGTTTACCCGCAGGACAGTCTTTGCAGCAGTTATAGGGTCAAGCGCGGTGAAATACTTGAAACAATCGGCAAGCAATTTAAGGTGCCGTGGGAGATTCTTTCTAAGATTAACGAAGTTCGCCCTGAACTTCTGCCAGAGGGCGAGACGATAAAAGTCATCCACGGCCCTTTCCACGCCAGGGTATATCTTTCGACTTTTACGATGGATTTGTATCTTCAGAACAACACTTTCGTAAAGAGTTTCCGTGTGGGTGTGGGCAAGGCAGGTAATGAAACGCCGACGGGACTCTGGCGTGTCAAGCGTGACGGCAAGCAGATGGAGCCGCCCTGGTTTGACCGTGAAACCCGTAGATTTCTTCACCCCGGGGACCCTGATTATCCGTTGGGCTCGAGATGGATAGGATTGGAAGGTATCAAGGGAGCTGCCAAAGACAGAACCGGCATTGGCTTTCATGGCTGGAAAAAATCTGATCTGATGGACGGAGGAGGGTCGCGAGGATGTATTCGCCTTCACAATGGTGATGTGATATTTGTCTATAATTTATTGGTGCCGGTTTATTCTCTCGTCGAAGTTGTAGAATAAAATAACGGAGTATTTTTTGGCTGTATTGATGAACCAAAGGATGGTTTCGGCCAAGCGAACCCCGTTAGAAGTAAAACGCCTGAGGTCTCTGTCACGTTGTCGGCAGGGACTTCTAACGGGGCGAAGCGGGAGCGTGGCGTTTTGGGCATGGATGGCCTCGATTGCCGTGCATCTTGTAGTGCTGACGGTGTTCGGGGTGGTCAAATTCTCGCGTTGCAAAGTTCAAGTCGAACAGCGGCCTACACCGATGGCTAAAGTAAGCCGGATAAAAAAGCTCATTGCCGCTGCCCCCATAATTCCCAAGCCGAAGATAAAAAAGTCTGCCGAAAGCCGGTTTGCAGGAGGGACGAACAAATCATTGCCGACAAATCGGATTTTTGGCGTTCTAAAGCCGGGTTCGCAAAATTTGGGGGATTTATTAGAACCAGTACACTCGCAAAGTGTTCTTTCGCTGCCGAGCGGCGCCGATTTGCCGCCCAGGATTGAATTTTTCGGTAGTCGAACGGAGCAGCGTAAAGTCTGTTATCTTGTAGATTGTTCGGGGAGTATGCGGGGGATATTCGTCCAGGTTCGAAAGAAGCTCAAGGAATCGATTGGAAACCTGCAGCCAGACCAGTATTTTTACATTATCTTTTTCGGTGGTGATAAGCTGTTTGAATTTGGTAATAACAGCTTGCTTCGAGCGACGCAAAAAGCCAAATCCTCTGCGTATGATTTTATTGATTCCATTCGACCGGCCGGGCAAACTAATGCGCTGGCGGCGTTGGAAAGGGCGGTACAAATTCGTGACGGCAGTGGAGTCGGCCCTTCGCTTGTTTATTTTCTCACAGATGGCTTCGAGCTGACAACCGAGGATGCGCAGAGGTTTTCGCAGAAAATAGCGAACCTGTTGGCGCGATTTGCGCCGAGGACAAGAATCAATACCATAGGATTTTGGCCGCAGAGCGATGACCGTAAGATGCTGGAGGCGATAGCAAAACAAAGCGGCGGAGAATCTGTCTTTATCACCGGTGGCGATGAAGAATCAAAGATAGCCACAAAAAAGCACAAAATGAAAAAAGAAATAGAGATTGCTTCGCTGCGCCCGCAATGACATAATACGACATACGAAATACGATACACGATACACGAAACACAAGGATGCGTAAGAGCTTTTTATTAAAGACGGTCTTACTGGTCGCTGCCCTGGCTGCTGTGCTGTGGGTAATAGTTGCTACGATGCGTAACGGCTTTGGAGCCGGTGTGGTTGAGGCGGGTGGAACGCGAACATTCTTTGAGCAATTTGTTATAGCCGGCGGCCCCATTGTCTGGTTCGTGCTTTTGCCGATGTCACTTATTGCGGTTTATCTGGCGGTCGAGCATTGCCTTACGATTCGCCGCAAGAAACTTCTTCCGGCCGGCATAGGCGGGAGGATTGTCGATATAATCCAGCAGTTCGGCCACGGGCGATTAGAGGCGCGAATTGCCGAACGAAATGATTTTGTCAGTGTCGCAGTTGTCAAGGCAGTTACGCAGGGCCGGGGCGATTGGTTCCGGATGCGAAACGTGCTTGCCGAATCGCTGCAGGAGCAGGCTTGGCGGCTTTTACGCCGGATTGAATGGGTCAATCTGATTGGCAATGTTTCGCCGATGGTAGGCCTGTTCGGGACGGTTTTCGGAATGATAAAACTGTTCAACGCCATTGTGCTGGCCGGCGGTCAGCCGCAGCCGGCACAATTGGCAGAGGGGATTTCGGTTGCCCTGGTGACAACCTTTTGGGGCCTGTTTATTGCGATACCGGCGTTGGCGATACACGGCGTGTTTCGAAACCGGATTGAGATACTGGTGAGCGATGCGGTAGTGGAAGCTGAGAATATTATACCGGAAATAAGACGCAGCTTGACAAAGCAAAAGCAGGCTGAACAGCCGAAACCAAAACAACCAATTCGTGAACTTGGCGGCAAGCCGGTAGAAACCGTTCGCGCGTCTCTGCACTCGTGATGATAAGAGGGTCCCGGATGAAAGGAAAGGGCTTATGTCTTTTAATATGACGCCTATTATAGATATTGTGTTTTTGCTTATTATATTTTTTTTAGTGGTTTGTCAGTTCATCGAGGCGGAGAATTTTCCGGTGACCGTCCCGGACGGCTGCGAGTTCGCCCAAAGCGACTCCGAACCCGGGGCCCAGGTGACTACGGTAACCGTTATGAGGACAAATACCGAAAGGATCGCCTTTGCAGTCGGCTCGGAAAAAATTACGGCATCGAGCTATGCAGATATAGTGGAAGGACTGGCCCGATTGATAGATATTCGTTTGAGAAATTTGCCCCCGGAGCGCAGG
>DAOVNI010000164.1 GCA_030630315.1 Phycisphaerae bacterium
TTAATTATCGGCATAAGACGTTCCCTGTCGGCCTGCAGATTCCAGCCGTGGTCTGAGGTATTGGCATCGGGTGTGTCCGGAACCAGTGTGGCCTGGTTCAGCTTTACCTCGCTGACGATTTCCATATATCTGCCGAGGAACGGGTTGCCCTCTATATTAAACTCGACGGTTATCATCTCGGCGAGTTCGTAAACATCCGAATATTTTATGTGGCGTTCGTCGGGGCGAGGGTGAACGGTTATGCCGTATGCACCGGCTTTGATTACGGTCCCGGCCGATTCAATCACGCTGGGTATGCCGATATTGCGCTGGTTTCGCAGCAGAGCGATTTTATTTAGATTGACGCTGAGCTTCGTCATTTTTTACCCTCAAAAACCCGTGTAATTATATCGCTGTGGTGGTTTTTGGCAAACAAATTAAAACGGGGGAAAAATTTGTAAGTTTTTAGCTGGTAGTTCGTAGTTCATAGTCGAGATGGGACGTCGGTAAAAATCTCGTTTTTGCAGTAATCTCGTGATGACCCATTTTTTAAGAACCTCCCATAGGCAGCGGTAGCTTGAAAGCTATCTAAAGGATGTTTACGTTAGATTTTACTCAAAAAAAGTAAAATTTTTAATGGTACCCGGCAACAGCATATGCAATGTTACCTTAATTGCCTTAAACCTTGACTTTTACAGCTAAAACATCGAAAAAAATGGGTCATCGCCAGCAGTAATCTATTGATTTGCTGTATATTTGTGATATATTCTGTGGCGGTACCGAGTAGATGAATTTGGCAAGAACGTTACATTGAGCAGATAAATATGCGGTTTTGGTATCTTGTACGCGCAGCAGCGTAGCTGAGCGGGACTTAAATTAGAAATATCAGATAACAGGAGACATATTATGAAGAAGATTTTGCTTTCGCTGCTTGTTTTGCTTGTTCTGTTGTGGGTCGGCAGTTCGGTCTTCGCAAAGAGAAAAGGCGGAGGTGCCGGCGGACGGAACAGGCAAACAAGGAAGGTCCAGGACAGGGACAGGAGCAGGGACAGGAGCAGGAGCCAGGAGAAAAGTAAAGTTGCAGAAAAGGGCGTTGGAAAAAGCAAAGGTAAAGTTGAGGCTGAGAAAAAGAGTACTCGTGGAGGTAAGGGCCAGGTCAAGACAGCAGAAAAGGGCGCCGGCAAAGATAGAGCCAAAGGTAAAGCGTTGGAAAAGGATGCCGGCAAAGGTAAAGGCAAATCTGCAGAAAAGGATGCCGGTAAAGGTAAAGGCAAATCTGCAGAAAAGGATGCCGGCAAAGGCAAGGGGCATCAGCAACAAATTAGAGCGCTCCAGAGGCAAATGCTCCATGAAGAAGCAAAACATCGGCAACGTAGAGCCCGATTGGCACGCATCAGGCAATTGGCCGCCAAGGCAGGTAATAAGGACATCCTTGAACGCGTCAATAAGCTTCAGGCAAAAGAACAACAACGTTATGAGCGCAAGCGGAATCGTATGCGAGAAAGAATGCAAACGATTCTGCAACCTGGCGAAAAGAGTCCAGGCGAAAAGGTCCAGAAAGCCGTTGAGAAAGGCGCTGGTAAGGGAAAGAGCAAGGCCGAAAAGCCCCAAAAGGAAGCTGGAAAAACCAAGGAAAAGGCTGAAGCTGAATCAGAGAAGGCCAAAGAGAAAGCTGAAGAGGCCAAGGAAAAGCCTGAGATACCCCCAAGGTAAAGCTGCTTGAGTCTGGTACAGGTAACAATGAAAGTATATCCATTTGCGAAGGGATGAAAAAAATGCTGCGAAAAGTATTAGTTATAATTGTCTCATCAACTATAAGCTTTTTTTGCTTTAACGGGTGTGACAAGACTTCAAGTGACGCCGAACCCAACGAGGAAGTGATTAAGACCGTGGCTGAATACGAGGCTGAGGCGGAAGCGCAAATAAACGAAGAGAATATGGCCGAAGAGCTTGAGAAGATTGAAAAAGCGCTGGAACAGGAAATCAGCGAGGAGCCATAGCCAACCATTCTTTTACTGCTCGGCTTGTGAAGAGCAACCCGGCTGTGGCCGCGGCCTCGGCACAAAAAAGATTAACCGCAGAGAATAAATCTAAGAGAATTATTAGACGCAGATTACGCTCTGTAAGTCCGCTTGGGGACGCCTTGCGGCGGAGTCCCAAGGACTGATTAACGCAGATGTTTAATAATTTTTTATCTTTCAGTGCAATCTGCGGAATCAGCGTCAAAAACAAATAACAGCGTAAATCTGTGTAAACTTGTGCCCGCGTTGGCGGGTATCAGTGTCTAAAATGCACAAACCACGAACATAACTTTTGCGACTTTTGAGCTTTTTTGCGGCAAAATAATTACTTCTCATTTTCACTTTGAACTGGAGCAAAAAGATGTTATAATGTTTCTGTATTTATTTTTTATGGTTTTTCAGGAGGAAAAAGGAAATGAAAAGTTTGGTTCTTACCTTAACTTTGCTGGTTTTAGCCATTCCCTGTAAAGCAGAAACAATCATCGTTGACCCGAACGGCTCTGCGGACTTCGACAATATTCAGGATGCAATAAACTACTCCTGGCACGGTGATACTATTATTGTCAGGCCGGGCACGTACAGCGAGAATATCTTTTTCAATGACAGGGCTATTACGCTTACGAGCACAGACCCCAATGACCCAAATGCTGTCGAGTCTACAATTATCACAGCCGGTTCAGGTTACAGTGTAACTTTTGACTTTGGGGAAGGTACCAGCTCCGTACTTATTGGTTTTACCATCACTGGTCGAGGCGTTAGCTGTTACGCCACCTCACCTACTATTTCAAAGAATGTTATCAGGCATTGTGCTTCTCACGGCATTTATGGTCAATACGATGGCGCACCTACTATTTCAGACAATATGATAAATTCCAATAATCACCGCGGCATATATGATTGCGATGGGATAATCACAAACAACGTTATTTCAGGCAACAGAGGTGGTATAGCTTATTGCGATGGCACAATAAGTTATAATACAATTATAAATAATAATAACATCACTGGTGAGGGGGGCGGTTTATATAATTGTGATGCTACTATAACCAATAACATCATTTCAAACAACTATTGCAATAATATCGGTGGTGGCCTGTGTGGATGTGATGGCGAAATAATTGACAACGTAATTATAGACAATTACGCTGGAAGCGGTGGCGGGCTTCGTGATTGTGAGGGTAATATCCGTGCCAACATTATTGCTGGAAACGAAGCCCAAACCGTCGGTGGTGGCCTACACTGTTGCACCGGCAATATTAGTAACAATGTTGTTGCCGGGAACAAATCCGGCAGCTATGGTGGCGGACTAAATGGCTGCGGGGGTTCTATATACAACAATACGATTGTAGGCAATATAGCATCACAGAACGGTGGAGCTCTTTACGAATGTAGTGCATCTGTCCGGAACAACATAATAGCGTTCAATAAAACAAGTTCTATCGGCGGCATTTATGGGTTGTGCAATAGTTCTTATAATGTGCTTTGGATGAACGAAGGGGGTAATTTCGGTGGAGGTGCAACCGCTGGGCCCGGCGATATTTGTGTCAACCCACTTTTTGCAGTGAATGGCTACTGGGACCCCAACGGGACCACCGGGGATACGAGTGACGATTTTTGGGTGGATGGTGACTACCATTTGAAATCGAAAGCAGGTAGATGGGACCCAAGTACTGAAAGCTGGGTTCAGGATGATGTGAACAGCTTGTGCATTGACGCTGGCGACCCTAACTCTGACTGGACGGCGGAATTATGGCCGCACGGCAAAGGGATAAATATAGGTGCTTATGGCGGAACACCTGAGGCAAGCATGTCCCCGTCAGACGCGGGCAATATTGCAGACTTAAACAATGACGATACTGTGGATTTTGCTGATATGGTAATCTTTGTGGGAAAATGGCTTTCCAAGCAAACGTTACTTGCTGAAGACCTGAACAGAGATAGAATTGTGAATTTCAAAGACTTTGCAATTTTTGTAGATAATTGGCCTTGGGAAGAATAGTGCCAGAGTTACCTCGACCCGCGCCACAAGCCTGCTGGGAGTGAACTAACGCCCCATGGACTTACTGCTTGGCTTGGGCGGGCCGATTGCGAAAGCTCTGGCCGAGGCCGGCTGTAATTTTATGTATCCTGTTATCCATAATCACGAATAAAAAATTTGATTTTTTTAAATCCTCGTCTATAATATAAGTGTAACCGAGACTGAACAGGAGTAACTTTATGCATAATGAATTTACCGCAATAGTGGAAAAGGATGGTGACTGGTTCATTGCTTATTGTGCTGAAGTGCCGTGAGCCAATGGACAGGGTAAAACCAAGGAAGAATGCCTTGCAAATTTATCAGAGGCAATCGGCCTTATTCTCGAAGACCGTCGTCAAGATGCCTTACGCGGAATTCCTGAAGATGCAACGCCTGAAGTGGTGAGTGTGGAATGAAACGAAATACCCTTCTAAAACATCTCAGAAAACAATGGATGTTATCTGAAGAGAGAAGGCCGTGCGCATTCGCTTTGGTGCAATCCTCGTACAGGTCATTCAGAAACAATTCCCCATCATACCGAGATCTCAAATAAATTAGCAAGAAAGATCTGTAAGGCATTATCAATAAAAGATATATAGAACGGCCAATCTGTTTCTTGCCAAA
>DAOVNI010000120.1 GCA_030630315.1 Phycisphaerae bacterium
GTCTGCCCCGTGCCACTTTCATTGTCGCCAGACGAGTAGCACGTCAGGTACGCAATCCATCCTTTGTCCAGCTCATCATCTCCGTCATCGGCGGGGGGACTTTTATCGCCATCTCTCTCATTGTAGTCCAATTGACCATTGAAGTTTGTGTCCTCTCCATACAACAGCTCCGGCGTAACATCTTTGACCAGAAGCAGCTCGCGTATTGTCCTGAAAGAGCCGTTGCGAATCGTATATCTAAACGGCAGATTCTCATAATACCCGCCTTCGACACCACCCGTCTGCGGGTTATCATCGTTATCCCGCCAGTCGATTATCGCATCTGCAATTTCTTCGGTCATATACCACAATCCCAGAAGCTGCTCTTTTGTAGCGGTATTTACATTCAATTTACTTGCCTCATCAACAACCATGACGTCAAACCAGCATTGCTCCAGCTTAATATTACTTAAATCTTCCTCATTATCACTCCACAAATCTGTCAGGCTGTCACTTGTTCCGAGGTTCTTGTCCTCGTTCAGCACCGCAATAGCTGTTTCTATCCCTGCCCGGCAGGACCACTTGCACCGAAGCTGCTCGGTCCTCACACCACGGCAAACTTTCGTATCGAGTCGGCTGGTCTGCCCAACAGCCGCAACAATTACCATAAGCACCACTACTACCCACAGCACCGCTATGAGAACAAGTCCCTTTTTGTTACCCTTAGTACCCATTCTCTCAACTAAAATTTCGCTTCCCAATTTTTTTAGTTTCTTTCTCACTTTTTCATCTCACTCTCAGCGCCGGTTTCCTCTTGCCTACTACCCCCCGGGAGCACCGGCCTGTCCCCACGCAGACCTGGGGAAATTCACAATAAAAGATTCCACAGTCATATCTGTTCGTTCTCCGCCTTTGGCGGACTTCGCTGCTATACTTACCTCCACCAGCTCAGGAACAGACTCCATCTCCTCCGGCCATTCACTCTGCCATTCTTCACCGTCAAAATATCTGACCGCAAAAACTTCAATATCCTCGGCAATTACAGACAGGATTCCGCGTGGTTCATCTTCGTTGGGGTCGGGATTCGGCCACAATCGTCTGCACAGAACTGACTTTTCTTCGTCTTTTAGCAGGTAATATTCCACTTCATATACATCACCTTCCGGCCGGTCAATTCTGGCCTTTATCCTGCCGACACTGTACAATGTCAAACAGCTAACGGCGCCCTCATCTGATTCGATAACTCTACCGATTAGTCTGGTATTTTTTATATTCGTGCCGCGATACAGATTCAAAATGTCCCGGGAGATTATACTCGATGCAAACCTTACCTCAGCAGCAACGTTAATATTACTGTCAACCATCTCAGCACTGGCTGAGATAGCCCTCAGCGTACCCATCGCCACCAACGCAATAAATACCCCTATCATCGAGGCCGCTAACACTTCTACCAATGTAAATCCTGTCTTTCTCAAATACATCTTCTTTTTATCACTCTGTTTCAACAAGCATACCCGTTCCGTTGAGCATTGTATTGACCGAAATACTATAAGGGCGGTTGCGCTCGGCCCAACTGACGGTTATATTTACCAGATAAAGATTATCAATAGCCTGGGTCTCAGTGACAACTTCCCAGTGATATCCCGGCTCAAACTCCTCAAACTCTCCTTCCATCTGCCCTAATTCGATAAACTCTTCGACACCGACATAATCAATCATCGTAAGCTGTCTGTCAGCCAATGCCGCCGCCACCTCATATTGTCTGTTAAGTCTTGTTTCGCCCAGAGACCGCGTACTGATTGCTCCCACCGCCAAGACAGCTCCGCAAAGGATAACGCTCGCAGTGATTGTCTCAACCAGGGTAAACCCTCTTATGTTTCTTTTTGCCCGCATCACAATTCCTGGTCCAAATCAATGGTACCGATTTTCGCCTCTTCTTTCAGCTTTTCAGCGGTGCCGAAATACATCGTTGCCCTGCCGGTTGCAGCGCTAATACTTATCGTATAATGGTTCTTGCCGTCGCCTATCTGAATTACCGCCGAGTCCGCAGTACCGCCCGGCGAAAAAACTATTTCTCTGGCCTCATCGGTCTCGGTTGCCGCCTCCCAGCCAGCCGGCGTGATTTGAATGCCCTCGAACTTAACATCACCAGTAAATTCCACCGGCTTGAAGTACAAATCCCGCACTATTACCTGCTCGGTTTGCTCGGTTTCCTGATTAAATTCATCGATGACCAGCCCAAATCCGTTATTGGCTGCATCTGCCACACCTAATTTTATCTTGTACGGCTTTTGCCGCTCAATCGCCATTATCCTTGCGTATTTAGCTGCAAGCACGAAATCACGGGCCGCTTTTTCGACCAGCATCCTCTTATATGTCCCCACATAAATCCCGCCGCCAACGCTTGCAATAAGGGCAATAATAACTACCACCACCAGCATTTCTGCAATGGTAAAGCCGTATCGCTCCGTCTTGACTTTTGCTTTTAAGTTTTGCGTTTTCATTTCATTAACTAAAAATTAAAGCAAAAACTACTTTAGTCGTTGTATATATCTTTATTGTCACCTTCACCGCCCTCCATCTTGTCCGCTGCATAACTTATCAAATCGAAACTGCCCGGATTTACTACGCCTTCTTCAATATAGATATAAGGATTGTCCCATGGGTCGAGCAGTTCGCTTTGCTTCAGATAAGGCCCCAACCACTTTTCCTCAAGGTCGGCAGGCATCTCAATCAGCTCGCTAAGTCCCAGTGATTCATCCGGATATCGTCCGCAATCAAGATAAAATCTGCCAATCGCACCTTCGATAATTGCCATCTTGGCCTTTGCTATGTCCCATCTGGCCTTGCCCAGACCCGTAAACACCCTCTGAGAAATAACCGTGGCAATCAACGATATAATCAAAATCACTACGAGCAGTTCCACAAGGGTAAATGCCTTCTCTTTCCGCTTCATCTTCCTCATTTGGACACCTTTCCAAAAAACTAAAAAACTTAAAGTGAAAAACTATAATTCAAAACTTTCGAATGATAATTCTACGCTTTGTCAAAACGCACCTGTGCCGACTCCCATCATAACTATCGGCAGCAGGGTCGCCGCTATTATAAAACCTATTACCAGAGCCAGCAGCAGTATCAAAATCGCCGGGA
This sequence comes from Phycisphaerae bacterium, assembly GCA_030630315.1. GTDB lineage: Bacteria > Planctomycetota > Phycisphaerae > Sedimentisphaerales > Anaerobacaceae > JAUVYQ01. The sequence continues at coordinate 3,130 of DAOVNI010000120.1, forward strand.
AAATCGCCATAAATCTGTTTATCACCGCGTCCGCCTCAGCATCGAAAGTATCAGCGGCATTGAGTAATAATTCATCGAGTCTTCCTGTCTGCTCACCTATCGAGGTAATTTGCACGAGCAGGGGCGGAAAATATCCCGATTCGTCCAGAGGACCAGCCAGCGACTCACCGCCCTTGACCTTTTCAGCTACAGCGTCAATTTCTCTGCCCAGCAATTCATTGCCCATCGTATCACGAACAACGCTAAGCGCCTCCAAAATGGTAACACCTCCTTTGGTCAACGCTCCGAGCGTTCTTGCAAACCTGCCCACCGCTATTGTCCGCAGTACCGAACCCAGAAGAGGTATTTTCAGCTTAAAAGCATCCCATTTGATTCTGCCCTTTGATTTCGTCCATTTTATCAGGTAATACAATCCGGCCACAATCAGGATGATAACAATCCAGCCGAAATACGTTGTAAACAAACCTCTCGTGAAGTCACTTAGCCGCAGCAGCATCTTTGTCGGCAAGGGCAGTGCCGCAAAGCCGCCTCCTATCGTTCGTATTATCTTCGGCAGTATCGTCGTTAGTATAATAACCACTGATACAAGCCCAAGGCCCAAAACAAAAATCGGATATGCCGAGGCATTTTTCATATTTGTTCTTATCTTATCATCCCGGCTTAATATCTCCGCCAACTGAGTCGTCGTCTCATCGAGCATTCCGCCTGTCTCTCCAACTCTTATCATCGAAAGGTACAGCGGGCTGAAAGTATTCTCGTGCTTGGCCATAGCTTCTGAAAGCGACTGCCCGGAGCTTACCGATTTCACAAGCTCAGCGAGCATTTCTCTCGTTGCTGCCTTGTGCTGTTGTTCGTGAATAAGCTCAAGTCCGTTGAGCAGCGGAAGCCCCGCTCGCAAAGCCGTGCCCAGCTGGGTGGTCATAGCCAGAATGTCTTTGCTGCTAATCCTTCGTGAGCCAAACCTCACAAATCTGGCCAGGTCCAATGCTGCCTTCTCGCCGCCGCTGACACTCGGCTCCTGAGCTTCTTCTGTCAGCTCTGTTACGAACTGCTCCTTATCAACCAAATCGGCAACAGCACTTTTACGGTCGGCCGCCTCAATCGTCCCTGCGACGTGTCCGCCGGCCTGATTAACTGCCTTGTAAAAAAACCGGGCCACAATTTAGCCTCGCATAATTTGTATCTCGTGTCTCGTATCTTGCTTCACGCTTTACTCTTCTTCACCGATACTCTTCGAGACTCTGAAAACCTCCTCAGGACTCGTAATGCCTTCCAACACCTTGGTAAAACCGTCGTGCTCCATACTTATATGGTCTGCCGGTGCCGCCTTTATAATCTGTTCGGTCGTTGGCCTTGCTGCTATCAGTTCCCGCAGCGTACCGGTTATTCTAAGCATCTCAAATATACCCGTCCTTCCGCTCATCCCGGTTTGCATACACTCATTACAACCGGCACCGTGATATAACTTCGTATCAGGTTTAATTGCTGTCGAGCTGTTCAAGTTTCTAATGAGGTTTTCGTCCGGCCTGTACGGCTCTTTGCACTTCAGACAAATCTTGCGTATCAGCCTTTGAGCCAGCACCGCCTCTAACGAGCTCGCTAACAGGAACGGCTCAACACCCATATCAATCAATCTTGTAATCGCACCCGGTGCATCGTTCGTGTGAAGTGTCGAGAAAACAAGATGTCCGGTCAACGCCGCACGAATTGATATATTGGCGGTTTCTCGGTCTCGGATTTCGCCTACCATTATAATGTCCGGGTCCTGACGGAGTATATGCCTCAGGCCGTTAGCAAACGTCAGCCCCCTTTTCGGATTGACCGGCATCTGGTTTATACCTTCAAGCTGATATTCAACAGGGTCTTCTATCGTTATCATCTTCACAGCCGGCGAGTATATCTTTTTTAATGCTGCATAAAGTGTCGTTGTCTTTCCGCACCCGGTCGGCCCTGTAACAAGTACAATCCCATGGTTCTTATGCAGACATTGATCGAAGCCTTCCAGACACTGGGCGTTCATCCCCAATTCCTCAAGTCCTATCAATGATACCGTCCTGTCTAAAAGTCTCAGCTCAACAGACTCGCCGTGTACCGTCGGGACGGTCGAGACACGAATATCGACCCTGCCGTTTTTGCCCGTAAATTCGATATGGCCGTCCTGCGGGACAAATCGTTCAGCGATATTCATATCCGCCATAATCTTAATTCGCGAAATAATCGCCGCCTGCAGCCGTTTCGATGATGGCGCCTTCTCCACAAGCATCCCGTCGATTCTGTACTTTATCTTTACCTGATGCTCAAATGGCTCGATGTGTATATCACTTGCACGTGCCTCAATCGCTTCCAGTATTATCAAATTCACAAGATTAACTAAAGACGGCTCTCTTGCCAGCTCATGCAGCTTGGCAGGTGAGTAATCTCCGTTATCCAGCTCGGCCTCTCCCCGTTGTTCAACCGGAGCAAGATTGTCCAGCATCCTTGCTACATTGCTGCCGTAGAATTTCAGTATCGAATTTTCCATCTGCGCCGGCTCAGCGTAATACCGCCTCACCGAATAGCCGGTTACCA
>DAOVNI010000129.1 GCA_030630315.1 Phycisphaerae bacterium
ATTATGACCGGCGAGCGCGTAACGGTGTATCTCAATGACGTGCTGGTGGTTGATAACGTGGTGCTGGAGAACTACTGGGAGCGGGACAAGCCCATCTACCCGGTAGGCCAGATAGAGCTTCAGTCCCACAGCAGCCCGCTGTATTTCAGAAATATATTCATCCGTGAGATTCCACCGACTTAAAGAAAGGATTAAGCGAACAGGGGGGTACTCTTCCGGCTTGCCATTTTGCAAAGGGGGCCCCAGATGCAGTAAAGGACGTTTGGGGACCTCAATAAATCGCAAGATGGGGCCTCTCCAGAATAATTCCTATAATAATTTCATCACGGCAATCTTATCTTGTCGCTCAACGCAATCCCGCACCAATTAGGCGTGAGCCTAAGCTCAATTGGTGCGGGACTATCGGACGCAGAGAAAGTGCCGTTTTTCTCCCATAAGCTGATTTGATTGACTCGGAATTATTACTTATATTTTATTTGGCGGCTTTTCAGGGGGCTTTTTGCACTTTGTTTTGTGTGCTCCATCGCCAACGAATTATAAACCGCGGATTGCGCGGAGAAAATGAAAATAAAAGACCTCAAATCCGTGAAATCTGTGAAATCCGTGGTTAAAACAAAAACATTTTTGAGGATATTATTGCAATCATGACACGACTTTTTGGATTCGGACTTAAAGAGAAGCGGCCCGGCAAGAACGATGTTAGCGATTACCCGGATAGCTCTGCCACAGGTAGCGAGGGTGCAGAGGAAATCAAGGGCCTGTCGAACCTGTATTGTCCACAGGAGGACAGTCCCGCTCATGTCCGGGACATCGCTGATGTCCTTTCCGAGACGGGGAAAATTACCGCCGACCAGCTCTCCGGGATAAGACGGAAACAGGCGAAAAAACCCACCAGCGACATCGCTCAGGTAATCAAAAAATTGAAATTAGCTGATGAAACAGAGATTTCAATGGCCGCAGCGAGCTTATATGGGTTCGAGTTTCGCCGGGTTGAGCCGAAACAGGTTGACAAGGAGGCATTTGGTAAACTTGAGCTTGACTACATAAAGAGCAACCGCATTATGCCCATAGCTTTCCGTAAGGAGTCCCAAGGACTACAGGGCGAAACCCTCGTTGTGGCGACAAGCCGACCCTCCGACCTCTTTGTCATCGAAGATGCCAAAAGACAAGCTCGGATGAACGTTGAGGTTGTCGTCTGCCTGGACGAAGATATAAGCAAGGCCTGCGATGCCTTCGGTGAAGAGGAGAGTGATTACCAGCTTGACGACATCATCAGTGATATGACGGACGTGGAGGTGGTTCAGGAGCAGAAGAGGGATTTTGAAGACCTCGAAAAAATGGCAGGCCAATCGCCTATTATTAAATTCGTTAATTATCTGATTAGCAATGCAGTACGTGAAGGGGCCAGTGACATTCATATTGAGCCGAAAGATGAGTTTACGAAAATAAGGTATCGCATAGACGGGGTGCTTTTCGAAACAAAGCAGTCGCCGTTAAAGATGCATCCTGCTGTGGTTTCTCGCATTAAAATTATGTCCAATCTTGATATTTCGGAACGTCGGCTGCCGCAGGATGGCAAAGTTAAGGTTTCCGTGGGCGATAGAGGAATTGACTTACGGGTTTCGACACTGCCGACAAATCGTGGAGAAAAAGTTGTTATCCGTGTGCTGGATAGTAAATCGATTATGCGGGACATGAAACAGTTAGGTATGGAGCCTGATGTAATGCGTGCCTTTCGCAAGCAAATAGCACTGCCTCACGGGATTTTGCTTGTTACAGGCCCCACGGGTTCCGGTAAGAGCACCACGCTGTATTCGGCCCTGTGCCAGATGGACGGTGATAAATTGAACATATCGACGGTCGAAGACCCGGTGGAGTATGAGCTTGATTTTTGCAATCAGGTGCAGGCGAACGAGAAGATTGGGCTCGACTTTGCTTCGGCACTGAGGAGCTTTCTGCGTCAGGACCCGGATATCATAATGATAGGTGAGATTCGGGATAATCAGACGGCTCGTATAGCAGTGCAGGCTGCTTTGACGGGTCACCTGGTACTTTCAACCCTGCACACAAATGATGCGGCCAGCAGTATCACAAGATTGATCAATATCGGCATTGATGCGTACTTGATAGCGGCGTCATTGAATGCAGTGCTTGCTCAGCGGTTGGTCAGAAAGATTTGTCCGAAGTGCAAAAAGACTTACAAGGTCCCCAAGAATATGCGCGAATATGTGAAAGAAGCAGGGGTCAAGCCGGAACAGCTTTTTCATGGTCGCGGTTGTGACTACTGCAGGGGCACGGGCTATGCAGGCAGAGTGGGCATTTATGAACTGTTGGTTATTGACGACAAATTCAGGGATATGATTAACAAAGACACTTCGGTTAGTAATATGCGCCGCGTGTTTCGTGAAAGCGGACAGCCGGGTTTGTTTGATGATGGGATTAAAAAAGTAAAGCAGGGTTTAACGACAATAGAGGAGGTGCTGCGAGTGACCGAAATATGCGGCCAAAACGAATAGGAGGTTATTGTTGAAAACATCAGTCCCGGCTAGCGCTAAAAATGTAAGAAGAAATAAACAGGGAAATCAGGCCGCCTGGTACCCTGATAACCTGATACCCTGGTAACCTGGTAACCTGGTACACCCACAGCTCACGCAGTGTGGGAATTCTTGATAATGAGAGCTTGTTCTATGCGTAAAAAACTTGTTATTATTGGTTTAGTATTATTGCTTGCCGGCACTGCCGCGTTTGCCTGGGTCCTCACCAAGCAAAGAAAAGAACGTCGGCTTGCTGCTTCCTATAAGTTGAAGTATGCCTCAGAGGTGGACGAGTATCTCAAGCAATATAATGAATGGTCGCAATTGGCCCCGGAAGAGCGAGTCCGGTTATCCTGGGGACTGGACAAATACAGGGAAGCCAAGACGGGAATCCAGCTACGTCGGGAACAGCAGGAGAGACTCAAAGCCGACCTGGCTAAATTAGCTGCCGGTGAAACGGATGTTTACCCCTTTGCCGATGTTCTTTACGGTGAGAACTGGCAGGAAGAATTAAGAAAATATAAGGCACAAAACAAGCTGAGAGAGCTTGCCTTTACCGGTTCCACTATGTGTATGCTGGCAGGGGGCACGATTTTTGCCGGATGCTTATTATCCTGGACAGCCGTGCTTACGGCCCTGGGCGTGGGTCATTTAAAAAAATTCTCTACCGATGTTTTCAGACAGTGTAAAGAAGTCAAAAATAAGTATTTGACCGAAGCCGATGCAACAAAAGAACGTTCAAAAGCCCTTATAAAATCGGGCTGGCAGAATTTTAATAAAAATTATGCAGACCGGCACGAGCCGGCTCCGGCACAACCAGCTTTTTCTATGAGAAGCGAACCTTGCCCTGATGATACACCCAGCCCCTCCAAGGGGCTGGATTCACCTGAGAATACTCAGGAAATTGCCGTGCTGCTTTCCGATGAAAAATCCGTCGAATTTGAGGGAACCCCAAGCGAGGAAAAGGGTGCGTCATCCGGCGCCGCATCGACGGACGTTTGGGGGCCCTGCAATACGTCGCAAAATGGCAACCCGCTTCAAAGCATCCAGAAGACTGCCTTGTTGGACTCTCCTGAAGATTCTCTAAAGTCCGAAGATTCCCTCGAAACCCAAACTGAAGATTTCGAAAAGCAGGTTCAGGAAATTAAGCAGATGGCTCAAAGGGTTCAGCAAGCCGCTGTTGAGCATTCGGGGCCGCTCAATAATACGCTCGTAGAGCTCACACAAGAGGTGGCGGCCATTCGTGAATATGCCTCTAATCAACAGGACAGGGTGAAAAAGCTTCAGGAGGGGTATGACTGGAATATAATCAAAACCTTTTGTCTGCGGGTTATCCGTTGCATTGACAATCTTGAAAGTCGTATTAGTCGGCTGTCGGAGCAGGATGTTAAGGCGTCGAACCTCGATGAAATAAGGGATGAGCTGGTCTTTGCACTCGAATCCAGTGGTGTGGAACGATTTGAGCCGGAAATCAACAGTGATTATCGCGGGCAGGAAAAGATTGCAGAGGCCGTTAAAGAGAAGGAACACTGCGACGACCCGAATCTGACAGGAAAAATCGCAAAGGTCATCAGGCCGGGCTATCAATACTTTATTGACGAGGAAAATGTCAAGGTAGTCCGCACGGCTCAGGTGAAACTATTTGGTTAGTCCTTGGGACTCCTTACGGAGGTCTGTTAAATGGGGAACCAAAATAAAGGGCGTAAAATGGCTAACATAGTAGGTATAGATCTCGGAACAACTTTCTCGGCATTAGCGATTCTCAATGCTATCGGCAAGCCGGAGATAGTCCCGAACGCTGATGGGGAAAGATTGACTCCGTCCGCGATTTTCTTCGATGAAGAGAACTCTGATATAATCCGGGTGGGTGTTGAAGCGATTAATTCACGGCATCTAAATGCTGAAAGGTCCGTTCGCTGGATAAAGCGACAGATGGGAGATGCGAATTATCACAAGAACGTTGACGGGAAGGACTGGACGCCTGTGGAATTATCGGCCCTGATTCTGAAAAAGCTCAAACAGGAGTGCTCTCCTATGGAGTCCCTACGGACAGCCGAGGACGGTGAAATCAGCGATGTTGTTATTTCTGTTCCTGCTCACTTTGACGAAGTTCGTAGGAAAGCGACTATGGACGCAGGGACTATGGCCGGGCTGAACGTGATTGGAATTGTCAATGAGCCCGTGGCCGCCGCCTTGTATTATGCCACCACCCGCGAAGTTTCCGGGAAGGTCCTGGTATATGACCTTGGCGGAGGAACCTTCGATGTTACCATAATGAATGTCAAGGGACATCAAATGGACATTGTTTGTTCACAGGGTGACCATGCGCTCGGCGGCATCGACTTCGACAAGGAAATATTGAAGATGCTGGAGCAAAGCTACAGGGAAAAATTCGGTGCTGAGCTAATTAGCTCGGATGAGGACAGGGCAAAGTATGAAGACGAAGCCGAGGATGTTAAAAAGACACTGTCGAGGCGCAAAACTGCGAAAAAGATGCTCTACGGCTCTGCGGGAAACTTAAAAGTGGAAATTACACGGGAGATGTTCGAACAAGCCATTTCTTCGTTGATAGCTCGTACGGATATCCTGGTGGAATTGGCCCTTGAGGAGGCAGGTATTGTCCCGGGGACTCCTCACGGAGAACCTTCCGGAATCGATAAGGTACTATTGGTAGGCGGCAGCACTCGAATCCCATTAGTCCGGCAGCGCCTTGAAAAAACGTTCGGATTTGCGCCTGAAACAGCAGTTAATGTGGACGAATGTGTTGCACTCGGCGCCGCTTTACACGCCGGATTGGCAATGCTCAGAGAAAAACCCGATGTGGTACCGGCAGGAGTTTCCAGCGGACTC
>DAOVNI010000202.1 GCA_030630315.1 Phycisphaerae bacterium
AAAAAATACTTATTTTGTCAAAAAAATTGCTTTTTAGAGCGGCTTCATAAAATTATGCTCGCCCCGTTATTCCCATTCAATCGTTGCCGGCGGCTTGCTCGATATATCATACAACGCGATTGACCCCCCAAACCTCATTTATAATCCTTCTTCGTATCACATCCAGCCCCTCATAAGGAATCCGCGAAAAATCAGCAGTCATAAATTCAGCACTCTCAACCGCCCGAATAGCAATCACGTTCTCGTAACTTCGCTCATCACCCACCACTCGAACTGTTAAGACAGGTACAAGCACCGCAAGAGGGTAGCTTGGGGAAATTTGGTATGTGCCCTCTTACCTTCGTAGAACTTGGTTATACTTCTTTTTCATTTTCTGCGCAATTTTTTTGCCCCCGGCCAGGGCCTTACTTTGCTCCGCCCTCGCGTCATTCCACCAAGATGCCCATTTCGCAGGAGGGTCATTGTCCACCCATCGCCTAATGAAGTACCGCTCTCCGAAGCCTCCTCTCTTCTTGAGTTCGTCCAACCACGGAACAAGCACACCGCGGTATTTGCTGTCCGCCAGAGCCTCGACCCAACTAGTGGTTGGTTCGGAAATGGCATCGCGGCGAGTAACCGGTTTTTGATAAACGTTTTCAAAATAATGCAACAGAAGAAGCGGGATCGAATCAGCTTTATTCAGCCGGTGTGAGATCGTACACGCGACACATCGCCTCACATTTTTATCCGGGTCGAAAAGAAGTTCGACCAAAATCCTGAGAGCGCGCTCCTTATATTCGCCCTCCAGTGGGATAGCCTCTGCTACATGAGTCCGAGCCAGCGAGTACCGACTGTTCTTAAACCGAACTATCCGAGGAAAAGCATAGGCGGGATCCATATAGCCTAACGCGAATATCTGCGTAAATTCGCTCCCGTAAGGGTATTGGAATTTGGCCATAACCTCAATCACCATATCCTTGTGCCGAGTGGATACTAATTCCCACTGCGTTTCTTCCAACCACTTCATCGTGTCACCGTCAAACCAAGACTCAAAATTTTCAACTATACTGCGGCACTTTTCAGACACAACTTCATCCGAAAGAATAGAAGGTTCTTTTGATCGGCAACCGATTAAGAGACTCAAAATAAAAAGTGCCACTAATAAGCGATACATTCAACTATTCCCATTCAATCGTTGCCGGCGGCTTGCTTAAGATATTCGTCAATCTTCAAAAGGTACAGTCGCCGAGTAATTTGGCGCCTCTTTGGTTATTTGTATATCGTGCGGATGCGATTCGCTGACCGACGCCGAGCTTATGCAGACAAATCGCGCGTTCTTCCTCAGCTCTTCAATATTTCGTGCCCCACAATAGCCCATACCAGCCCGCAGCCCGCCAACGAGCTGATAGACAAAGTCATCCAGCGTCCCGCGGTATGGCACTCGTCCTTCCACGCCTTCCGGCACGAGTTTGTCTCTCTCCGTGGAGCTTTTTTGGCCGTATCTCTCCGCTGAGCCTTTGACCATCGCCCCCAGAGAGCCCATACCTCTGTACTCTTTGAACTGCCTGCCCTTGTAGATAACCAGCTGCCCGGGGCTTTCCTTCAGACCGGCAAACAATGAGCCAATCATAACACTCGAAGCCCCGGCGGCAATTGCTTTGGTTATATCGCCCGACTGCCTTATCCCGCCGTCGGCAATGACCGGAATATTATGCGATTCGGCCACCTCGGCGCAGTTGATTATCGCAGATATTTGCGGTACTCCCACGCCGGAAATTACTCTGGTGGTGCAAATTGCGCCGGGCCCAATGCCGACCTTTACGGCATTTGCACCGGCCGCTATCAAGTCCTTCGCCGCCTCCGCCGTCGCAATATTGCCCGCAATCACGTCGATATCATACTCGGCCTTGACTTTCTTTACGGTATCGATAACATTCTGCGAATGGCCGTGAGCGGTATCGACCACGATAATATCAACATCCGCTGCTATTAGAGCGCCGATTCGCTCATAATCTTGAACGCTCACCGCCGCACCGACGCGCAGTCTGCCTCGCTGGTCCCTCGCCGCTCTCGGATACTGCTGGACGCGGTCAATGTCCCTCATAGTAATCAAACCCGCCAGCTCGCCTCCTGAATTGACCAGAAGTAACTTCTCAATCTTATGTTTTTGCAGGATTTCCTTTGCCTGTTCAAGTTTCGTTCCAGCCGGGCCCGTAACGAGATTGTCTTTTGTCATTACAGTGCTTATTTTGACGTCATAATCTTTAAGAAATTTCAAATCCCTGCGCGTCAAAATGCCCACCAGTTTTTTGCCGTCGACGATGGGGATGCCCGAGACATTTTGTACGTTCATCAACTCCTGTGCCTTTCTGACAGGTTCAGCCGGCGATAACGTTACCGGGTCGAGAATCACCCCGTGCTCAGAGCGTTTGACCTTTGCCACCTCTCTTTTTTGCGCCTCGACCGACAGGTTCTTGTGAATTATCCCGATGCCGCCTTCCTGGGCCAGCGCTATCGCCAGTGCCGCCTCGGTAACGGTATCCATAGCAGCAGAGACAATCGGGATATTTATCGTGATATTGTTGGTCAATTGCGTGCTGGTTTCCGCCTGGCTCGGCACAAAATCGCTCTTGGCCGGCATCAGCAGCACATCGTCGAAGGTTATACCTTCAGCGACAATTTTGCTCTTGTCCATTTTTCACTCCAAAAAAGTAATCGCTGCTTCGCATTTTATTGAGCAGGCCAGTATAATATCGCTATAAACCAGCGTCAAACCTAATTTTTCAGTCCTATAGACCGGTTTTCCTGTCCGTTTATTGTGCAGAAGCGAATATAATGAATAAATCTGCAAAAGCAGGAATTTCGGCGCCCATTTCGAGCGCAAATGTAAGTCTATACTAATGAGCGCTCGAGTATCACGGCCAAGATGGCCGTGCCACGTTTACCCACGTGGGATAGGAGAGTCAGTGCCACAGAAGCCGGATTTAGCATTAGTTGAAGCAGCGATGGACGGCGATGCGGATAGCTTCACCGAGCTATGTCGGCGTTACTATCCGGCTATGGTTGCAATCGCCCATTCGGTAATTGGCGACAGGCACCTTGCTGAAGATGCGGCCCAGCAGGCGTTTGCAAAGGCCGTTCGCGAATTGCCGCAGTTGAGGAAAAGAAATAGATTTGCCGGCTGGCTCGCCGTTATTTGCAGGAACGCCGCAAGAGATATGGCCCGGACTGCAGGGGTAGGCCAACGTGCCCGCCCTATAACCTGCACCGATGAGGACCTTTCAAGGATAGCGGCCGAACTGCACCAGGACGGCCCGACCGAGGCCGTCAAGGAATCTATAAGCAAACTCTCGGCCTCGGCAAGAGAAGTGATTTTCCTGCGGTTCTACGATGGTATGTCATACGAACAAATCTCTGCGGTGCTGGGCATCTCTGAACAAGCGATAAACGGAAGACTGCGAAGAGCAAAGAAAAAAATGGCCGACTACTTACGGCGTAACGGTTTTGGCGAGACGCAATTATGAACAAGAAAAGAAACGAAAAATGGCTCGATAAACTAATTTCCCGAACCATCAACACGACAAAGCCCGAGTTCGACGTCGAGAAATGGAAGCAAAAATACCCCGATGAATTTCAATCGCTCCTCTCGCGAGTCCGACAGGCCTCTCCCCGTCAGCCAAATATATGGCGAACAATTCTCAAAAGCCCAATAACCAAACTCGCCGCCGCAGCGGTAATAATCCTTTGCGCAGTGTTATACCTCTTAGTCACTTTCCAAAAGTCTGCGCAAGATCAACCTACCATTGCTGTAACAAAGACAGTAAGACCCAAAGTAGCTTCTTCTGGTATGGCTACCGCTATGCTTGTCGCATATCCCCCTGGGCCGGGAGAGGTTTGTCTGGATAGGAATCTCGATGGTGAAAAACTTAATCGTCCCATAACAAAAGATGGGTGGATCCAAATAG
>DAOVNI010000186.1 GCA_030630315.1 Phycisphaerae bacterium
ATCCCCATCCGAGAGGATAGAGCCCACCTATGCCGGCGTTAACCACACCATCGGAGACAAAGACGACCCAATCCCCGGTTTTCAGTTTCAGTTCCGATTCACGAATGGTCTTGCCTTCAATTTCCCGTTCCTCGTACGGTACGGGGACAGATTTTCGCTGTCGCAGCAGAATAAGCGGCGGCGTGTCGAACTCCACTACTCGCGCCCGTCCCTCGGAGAAAAATTTTCCGATGGCAAAGGTGCTGTAGGCGAGCTTTCGGACCTCGCATACCGGCAGCGTCTTACTCAACGTCTCCACCACTTCGTTCAGGGGCAGCTCATTTTCCATCAGGTGCATAACTATCCGCGTCGTCAGGATGGATAAAATATTAGCTTTGACTCCGCTTCCCAATCCGTCAGAAAGCGCGAGCATGACGGAATCGGCATGACGGGCAATAGCTACGCTGTCGCCGCAGAGTTCTTCGCCGTGTTTTTCGAGCTGTTTTGTGCCCCACTCGTAAAAAAACCTCATCACTGACCTTCTTCCTGATAGAGGGACATAAGTTTCATCACAAGCACCTTCGTCTCCGCTGTCGTCTCACCCAGCAGTCTTGCTATCTCCTGTGCCGTTTGCATCTGCTGCGAGATAACTTCCTGCGCCCGTTTCAGCGTCTGCGCCTTGAGGTCAAGTAAGTCCTTTCTGGCCTTTTCCTCTTCCGAGATGTCAATGAAGATGCCGCAGTAGAGGTTTTCGCCCTCGATGGGAAAAATACCCACGCGGAAGCTGACCCCATGCTCAGGAATGCTCTCTTTGACCATCAGCGACCCGCCCGCAGCGATGGCGCGTTCGAAGCAGTCAGAGTGGACGAATTTCTTGGCCGCCTCGCCAAGGAGCTTGTCGTCGGCACAATGGAACATAGTTAGGAAGGAGGGATTGACGAAACGGATGTGCGTCTGTTTGTCCACAAGAAGGACCCCGTTAGGCGTGTGCTGCAATATGGCGCTGGTGTGCGTGGCAACCTGGCTTTTGGAAAGTTTCATACTAAATTCTCCTGCCGCCCGGACCCTCAGCAGGCCCCTCAGGCGTCTTTTCCTTCAAAGCGTTCAGAACTTTCTTCCGGAACATTTTGGCTCCCTCTTCGGCGCTGGAGCTGCTTAAAATCTCATCGTTGATCTTCCAATTAATTCCCTCGCCGCAGCGCTCCATACAGAACGAGCCTTTCAGCTCGACCATATCCTCGAGTCCCTTTTTGGTCAGAAACTCGTTGAAGCGGGCTATCATCTCCCGGGCGCCCTTGATGTGGCACGAGCTGCCCACACATACGGTTACGGTAATCATTGAGTACTCTCTTTGTGCTTTTCTTTCTTTTTATCTTTTTGAGTTGCTAAAACAAGTTCCTGGGCCGCGCGCCGGCGCTTGTCGGCTGCCAATTCCTTTTCGTCGACCAGTTTCAGTGCTCCTGTAGGACAGGCCTCAACGCAAGCCGGCTCTTGCCCCGCCTTGGCTCGCTCAATGCAAAGGTCGCACTTGACCATAGCTTTGCCGTCACGGGAGACCTCAATAACTCCGAACGGACAAACGACAAGGCAATACTTGCAGCCGATGCACCTGTCTTGTTCAATCAACACAGGCCCATCAGTTTCCTGTCGATATATCGCCGCCGTCGGGCAAACCGCAATACACGGAGCATCATCACAGTGCCTGCACTGCAGGGGCACTGCAAATTCGCCTGCCGCCTCCACCGTAACCCTACGCTGCGGCTTCGGCGCCTCCGCTATCGCCTCTTCAAGTACTTTCGACTTCGAATGCACCAGCGCACATGCTATTTCACAGCTTTTGCAAGCCAGACATTTTTCGATATTTATCATTATGGCTTTACCCATTTTCGTCTCCGAAACATTTAGACAAATTGTTTATCACTGATTTCAGAACCGGCGCTCGGAAAAATTAAATCTGCTAATGCATTCTTTGCTTTTGTCAATTGCTCTACAAGTTCGGCATCGGCTTCAATCACCGGCGTACGTCTCAGGTCCGCTTCCTGCACGGACCGGCTATACCGAAGACTACCCAGCAGAGCTACATTTTTCAATTGAGATTTTATCACGTCCGTTTGGGCCGTTTCTGTAATCTTGTTTGCGATTGCCGCAACGTGTTTTATTCCCAGCTCTTTTCCCATTCGTGCTATATTTCTCGCGGTTTCAATGCTTCTGCCGCCGGGTTCAACCACTGCTACGAGTGCGTCAATACCTTGAACGCTTGCTCTGCCCATAAACTCAACGCCGGCAGCCAAATCGACTAACACCACCTCTTGCCGTTGCAGTATGGTATGTGTCAGCAGTGCCTTCAAGAACGCTCCTTCCGGGCAGGCGCAGCCCGCCCCCGCCTGCGTAATGGCCCCTAAAACCAGCAATTTCAAATTGCTCACCTCAAGCCAGTACTTCTCCGGCAAATCACTTACCTTAGGGTTTAACTTAAAGTACGCCCCCACCGCCTCTTTTCCGGTGCCGGTGCGGTTGGCAATTAGCTGTTTCATCTTGATAAGGGGCTCCGGGCTTTGCTCGGAAAGTACGCCAAAAGCTGAAGCAAGGTTGGTATTTGGGTCAGCATCGATGGCGAGAACGTCAGAGCCGCCTTCAGCAAATAGTTCTGCCCAGACCGCACAGACTGTGGTCTTGCCTACACCCCCTTTGCCGCCAATTGCTATTTTTAAGCCCAACATTACAAATATAATAACGGCCTTTCATCTGGGCCGTGTGCGCTCCCATATTTAAGCAATATAGAATCGGGCCGTGCATTAAATCCTGCATGCTAATACTCTTCTTTTATGCTGTCAAGCACTATTCTATACAAATACTTTTCTCTAATGCCGTCAAGCAGGTAGCTTCCGGTTATTTATACGCAAGCCGTTAAGAGGTGTTCACTATCACAACAAGCTCCTGACCGCTTGGTGAGATTTCTCTCAATTTCCGTGTAAGTAGTATATAATTGAGACTCTTTCTGCGTAACGGAGCAGTTTAATCGCTCCCTGCAGCGGCCTTTACTAATGCCTCAACGGTTAGATTCACGGCTGCTCCCAGGGCGTCCAACGGCAGGTGAGTACCTGCCGTTTGGTCGAATAAGATTGATGCTCGGGCGCCGAATTCCTCATCGCTGCGCCAGATTACTATCGTTAACGGGACCCGAGGCAATACGTACAGCTCGATAGAAGCATCGCCGAATTCACATCGTTTAGCGTCAAATTGCTCCGCAATCTCATATAACCGTTCGGGATACTGGCCAAATGCGCTTTCCAATTTTTTCGTGGGAAGGCTATGCGGCCCTCTGAAGAAAAACTGCCCGCCCGGCAAAGTTTCAGGCCTGGCAAGTTTGTTGGCGAGCGGCAAATCTTGGGCATTTATCAGGTACGTAAGAACGCAGAGCTGCTCGAGAAACTCTGCGGGCTCCGGCGGTGAGCCTGCCTGCTCAGAAAATATCTCCTTATCCGAAAGATTAACTGCATACTCGGTATTCAGCAGGGCGATAACGTAGCGCTCCGGGGAGCTTCGGTATTGGCACTTCGCTCTTTTAGCGGTTTTCTGCCGGTCGAGCTTGTCAAGTTGTTCCCACAGCCCTTTATGAGCCATTTCGTTTTGTACCTTTCGTATCTCAATAATCAATAATCAATATTGTAGCGTAGCGGAAATCCGGCGTCGTTTGACGGAATCAATTATCAATTATTTGTGTCCTCGACCGAGCAGCATATCTCTTGCATGGGGCAGAACCGCTAAGATTACTTCCAGAGATTCTTTAACTGCTTTCGGGCTGCCGGGCAGATTGATGATAAGCGTATTTCCGCGAATACCGGCTACGCCTCGCGACAGCATAGCATTTTTAGTTTTTTTCAGTCCCTCGAACCGCATTGCTTCCGATAAGCCGGGGACCATTTTTTCACACACTGCAGCCGTGGCCTCAGGAGTAACGTCTCGGGGCCCAAGGCCGGTGCCCCCGGTAGTAAAGACAATATCGGCTTTTACTTCATCGGCGAAGCACGTAAGCTCTTTTTTGATATCTTTCTGCTCATCGGGCACGACTTTATACTCACAAATCTCGAATTTATCGGCATCGAGCATATTCTTGATAGTTTGCCCGCTTGCGTCTTCCCTTTTTCGCTGCGAGCGACTGTCGCTGACCGTCAATATGGCCACCTTAATCATTTGATTATAATACCTCTATGGTGTCGCCGGGTTTGACTCGGCCCGGCTTTATTACTTTTGCAAAAACAC
>DAOVNI010000314.1 GCA_030630315.1 Phycisphaerae bacterium
TCTATTCTCTCCTTTGGGCCGACAAGTATCAGCTCGTCATGCTCGTTGAGCAGCTCAATCGATTCCAGTACCCCGGAGATAATTTCGTCCGGTGCGTTGTCGCCTCCCATTGCATCAATTGCGATTCGCATTTTTATTTGCTCTCTTCCTTGCCGAGCTTCAATGTGATTTTCGGGTTGACGTAACCACAATTTTCACACGCTGCGTGCGGCAGCTTGGCGTGGTCACATTTCGGACAGACCGAATAGTTCACCGCGCCCAATCGATGATGGCTGCGGCGAGTGTGCGTTCTGCTCTTACTGGTCTTCTTCTTGGGTAACACTGTTAACTACTCCACTATGACGTATGTTCTTATGCACTTAATTGGTTTCAAAACCGTCTAAATAGTTAACTGTCCACACTTTGTCAAGCGAAATTTAACAGAACTGGGCATACGCGGCGTGTATTTGGGGTTTAATTGCCGCTGATGTATGGATTTATGTACAATCCCAAATCCCCCGGATTACCTGTTCTGGCCCATCAAGTTCCCAGTCTCATCCCGGCAATTTTTCCGTATGAATATGAGAGTTTCTCGTTGAAATTCAAATTGAAATATTGTAAAAATATTAGATAATTTTTAATTGATTGCTGGCTTGTTATTAGACTTACGCCGATAATATAGAATAGCTGCCTGCTGGATGTTTTGTAAAATTGAGCTGAGTTGGATATGGCACGTGATCGTAAAAAAAATGTGGGACACAGTCGTAAAAAAAAGTCTCTGTATGAGGTGATTGGCAAAACTCGGCTTAAGTCGAGCTACGGCAAGACGTTAGAGCAACCACGTCCGGAAAAGGCCGACAAAGATGAGCCAACGACGGAACCTGCTGTGGCCGTGCCTGAAAGGGCGGCGCAATGGCCGAGAAAGCCGAGAATTGTGCAATTTAATGCCGGCAGGATTGAGATATCAATACCATATCAGCTTGCAATTGCATTCCTTCTGTTCATTATTCTGCTGGCTCTGGTGGTCTTTCGGCTTGGTCAACTTAAAGAAAGGGTAGGCGGTTCGGCTGTAAAAATACAAAAAAATAATCCGGAACTTACAGGGCAGAAAGAAGTGGCAGGGCGGGGCCAAACCACTGATACAAACAAAAAAATACCGCCAAATAATGAAAAAGCCAAAGTCGTTGAGTCGACAGGCAATAATGGAATTGTAATACAAACGTATCAGTTCAGAGCTCACTTAGTGCCGGTACAGGAGCATTTTACCCGGTTCGACATAGAAACCGAAATAATACCGATAGATAATCAGTGGGGCCTGGTTACTAAGGCCAGATATGAAGAAGACCCTAAAAAGCCAGGGACAGATGGTTACATTGCAAAACAGAAGATAATCGAGTTGGGCGCTAAATATAAGGCGCCGCAGGGTTATGAGACTTTCGGCGCAAAATCGTTTGAGACTGCGTATGGGATGAAGTTTGATGATTAGTTTTCAGGAGAGATGTTGATGTCTATTGACCGTTCTCTGAAAATCAAAAGCGCGTTGCAGAGGCACCGAAATGTTCTGACGCGGGCTGAGCGTATCGAGCAGCTAAAAGGCGAAGAGCGATGGTCTGAGGATGATTCTCTATTTGGGCTGCCGAAGGTCGCTCATCGTAAGAGTCACGTCGGCCGAAAAGCAGCAAAGGAAGAAGTCGCTAAAGAAGCTGCACCTGAAGCGGCCGCTGAAGCTCCGGAATCCGAAGAAAAGGAAAGTTAAAAGCAACACTTCTCGAAAAGTGTTCACGATGCCGCTTTCCCGATGTGTCGGGATTGCGGCTGATTGTATGCGCACCAGGATTTCAGATGCAACGAGCCGGGCAATAATCGGTTTTTAACACCCCCAAACAAGTTTGTACTACTCTGCGAAGCACGAGAGGGTGCCACCCAAGTTGGCGACGGCTAAACACGAAATGAGTTTTTCATTGATTGTTTTAGGGATGTGGTTATTATACGCGGCAAATGAAAGAGATTATCGCGGACAGAACAA
>DAOVNI010000086.1 GCA_030630315.1 Phycisphaerae bacterium
GCTCTTGCTGAGCTGAGCAAGAAGGCCGAGCAGAAGCCGGCAGGGAAAAATAATAATATTGGTGGGGGTGGGCAGGTCAAAAAAGATTAACCGCACCTGTGCCTGCGCAACCACAGGTGCAGGCAGGGGACGCAAAGAACGCTGAGGAAACATTAAAATTAAAGTCAGCGAGCTCGGCGGTGAAGAGCGGAAAATAAGTGCAGCAGTTTGTAGCTGGTTTTGTTACTGCTTTATTGGCTGTCACGCCGGCCGGTTGTTTGTGCACAAAAGCGACTTTGAATAATCAGCCGCAAATAATGCAGAAAAGTAATTGAAATTAAAGTCGGCGGACTCGACGGTGAAAATAAGTGTTGAAGAATTAGGCAAGTTGACGGGCGAGCTTGCCCACGAGATCAAAAATCCCCTATCGACTATCAAGATTAACTTGAAACTGACAGCCGAAGAGCTGGAGCGCTCGAATTTAGATAAGACTGACCAGAGGTTCACAAGGGCGCTGAGGAAAATAGCTGTTATACAAAAAGAAACGGACAGACTTGAGCGGATTCTCGACGGCTTCCTGCGGTATGTTGGCAGGACCGAATTGCAGTTGGCAAGTGTTGATATAAACTCACTTATCAGTGATATGATTGATTTTTATTCGCCCCAGGCGCACAGCCATTCGATAATCATCCGGCAGCAATTGTATGACAAGCCGCTTGTTTGCAAGGCCGACGAAAGTATGCTAAAACAGGCAATATTGAATCTGTTTATCAACGCCCGGCAGGCTATGAGCGATGGCGGGGAATTGATAATAAGAACGGACCGGCATAAGAAAGATGCAGTGATTCAAATTAGCGATACCGGCAGTGGTATTGCCCCTGACAAATTGCCGCACATTTTCGATGTTTATTACTCGTCCCGGCCGCAGGGAAGCGGATTAGGTTTGCCGACGGCAAAAAAGATAGTCGAAGCGCATAACGGTACGATAACCGTTGACAGTGAGCCGGGCAAAGGGACCTCATTTACGATAAGATTACCCCTCCAGAGGCGGTAAGGTATCAATTTGATGAGTAGCGATATTGTAGTTTTGGTTGTTGACGATGAGCGCGACCACGCCGACGGAATTGCCGAAGCGCTTGAGAAGTTGTACACAAAGCGCGCAAAGACGATTACTGTTTACAACGGCAAAGACGCTTTGGAAATCCTCCGCGAGCAAACAGTCGATGTTGTCGTTACCGATTTGAAATTGGGCGGTGATATTGACGGGCTGGCCATACTCGAAGAGGCCAGGAAGCATAACGGCAGGACGGAAGTGATTTTAATAACTGCATACGCAACCATTGATACCTGTAAGGAAGCAATAAGGCGGGGGGCATACGATTATCTTGTCAAGCCGATTGATATTGACCAGCTTCGCACACTCGTGGGCCAGGCGAGCCGGAAAGCTTCGGCTGCAATTCAGCGTGACAAACAGAAGCCAACAACGGGCAAAGGGCGCTTCGAATTTGAGGGTATGCGGGGCACGAACCCTGCAATGGAGGGAATATTCGAGGTCTTGCGGCGTGTGGCGCCAACCAATATATCCGTCCTGATTGAAGGCCAATCCGGTACAGGCAAGGAGCTGCTGGCAAGGGCGATTCACAACAATTCACAACGCCGGGACAAGCCATTTCGGCCGATAAATTGTGCCGGCCTGAGTGAAACTTTACTCGAGAGTGAATTGTTCGGCCACGTCAAAGGTGCCTTTACCGGCGCGACCGGCGACAGAAAGGGATTGTTCGAGGTAGCTGATAAAGGGACACTGCTCCTGGATGAAATCGGTGATATGCCGCTGAATATGCAGGCCAAACTGCTGCGTGTTCTCGAAGATGGTATTGTTATACCGGTGGGCTCTCATAAACCGACCGTAGTGGATGTCCGCATCATTAGCACAACAAACCATGATTTGACGGAGCTTATAGAAGAGAAGAAATTCAGGCAGGATTTGTACTTTAGAATCAAGGGCGTGAACATTTCTGTGCCGGCCCTGCGCGACAGGGCGGAAGATATACCGGCTTTTGTGAAATATTTTCTCGAAGAAGCCACTGCGGAAATCGGCTCGGCGGTTACCGGCATAACGGAAGCGGCTCTGATGATTCTTATGAGCTATGATTGGCCTGGTAACATTCGCCAGCTTCGAAACTGTATCAGGACGATGGTTGTAATGTGCGACAGGGACAAGCTGGACGTGCAGGACATACCGCCTGAAATAGTACAGAGGCGGCAGTTGGCTGCCCCCACTGCTGGTTTGCACCAGCAAACCGTGGGGGAAGATTTGGCGGGCGTGTCGCTGAATGAGCTGGAAAAACAGGCTATTATAGACACATTAGCGAAGACTGGCAACAACCGCGAAAAAGCCGCTAAAATCCTCGGCATCGGCGAAAGAACTCTATACCGAAAAATTAAGGAATACAAGATTTAGGGGTGCCTCGCCAGCTTGCCCTGTGGGCACGCTTTTTTAGTACAATATACGACATACGAACCCTGTGCGAGAGAGTTGTCGTTAAGAAAAATGCGTTTATAGTATTTTATTGACGGATTAGAAAATTTTGGGTAGTGTATGGTTCGAAAGTGGTGCGTCGCGAGGACAGATTAAGAAATAAAAGTCATTTTCAAGCAAGGAGAAACAGATATGGGCGATAAGGGGAAAAAAGATAAAGGCAAAAGAGAACATCAGAAAAAGGCCCAGCTTAATCCAAAGGAAAAACGAAAATTAAAAAGGGAAAAGAAGAATAAATAATTGCCCCGTGGTGTTCACAGTCCGGTCGATGGGCTTTGACCGGAGTTTATACAGACTGTATAATTATTGTTGGATGCAGAAAGATAAAGGAGAAATATCATGGATATGGATATTCAGACACTAACAGCATTTTTTATGTGGTGTACGATTCTGAACGTGGCATTGCTGCTTCTCTCGTCGCTAATCTGTCTCTGTGCCGCAGATTGGGCCTACCGAATACACAGCAAATGGTTCTCCATTTCCCGAGAAACCTTCAACGTGGCGATATACTCGTTCCTCGGACTATACAAGGTATTGATCTTTGTGTTCAGTCTTATTCCCTACATAGCTTTGTTGCTCGTCGCATAAATTCGACGAGTCCTTCGACTGGCTCAGGATAAGTATTGAAGGAAAAAACTCGACGCCCCACCTCGCCTCAATGCCTGTTAGCCCCCGGCACTGTCGGGGGTTGTAATTCCTGCGCAGGCAGGAATCCATTTTGTTGTCATTCCCAGCGAAGCCGAAGAATCTCAACCCTCAATCTCGAAGATCCGGCGTCTGTTTGACGGAGTAAATCGTAAATTGAAAATAGTAAATCTAAAATCCCCTTGACACATTAAGACCTTTCTGGTATTTTACCCCCTTAATGATAACAGCACCTGGCAGATCAAACAGCATCGAAAAAATGAAATGCGAGATACTAAATCGGCGGAAATTGCGGTGCCTCGCCAGCACGCTTTCGGGCTGCTGACATGGACGTAGGTTAGTGCGAGAGAGTTGTCGTTAAAGTGTTTGTTTTGGCGGGAATTGAGGGTTCTGTGGTTTGATAATCCAATGTGAAAAAAAACAAGTGAATTTCCCGAATAAGAATAAACCAATATGAAAGAACGTGCTTACAACAGATATGCTTTAAGCATTAAACGACCTCATCTTGTTCTACTTGGGGCCGGAGCAAGTAAGGCAGCGTTTCCAAATGGCGAAAAGAACAGTTTAAAAATGCCTTTGATGGATGATTTTGTTGAAACAGTAAATGGACTTTCAGATTACCTTGATGAATACGGAATCGATTATAAAGGGCAAAACTTTGAGGATTTGTATAGTTCCCTGTATGACAACTCCAAATATAATGATATCCGGCAAAATATCGAAGAATTAATTTATGATTATTTTGCACTTATGGAATTGCCTGATGAACCAACTTTATACGACCATCTTGTTTTGTCATTAACAGGTCGGGATGTGATAGCCACATTTAATTGGGACCCCTTTATATGGCAGGCTATGTGCAGAAACTATCATCGAGTGGGCGATAACAATCTTCCTCACCCACTTTACTTGCACGGTAATACGGCAGTAGGAGTATGCACGGAGCACGAAAAAATACAAATCGGCCACAAAGGTCATCTGTGCTCAAAATGCAGGATGCCTCTTGGGAGAAGCAAATTATTGTATCCAATCGGCAAAAAAGATTACAACTCCGACCCATATATCAAGAGCAGTTGGAATGGAGTAAAATCCTGCTTGGAGAGTGCATATATGTTTACTATTTTTGGATATGGTGCCCCATCCTCAGATGTTGAGGCTGTCGATTTACTAAGTGAAGCGTGGGGAGATAAATACAAACGGAATATGGAACAGATTGGAGTGGTTGACATCGTAGACGAAAATGCCCTGTGTAAGCGATGGGATAGATTCATTCACACCCACCATTACGACGCCCATAGTGATTTCTATTCCTCAATGATTGGCAAGTGCAGCAGACGAAGTGCTGATGCTTCCTTCAATGCTAATTATAACTGTATTGCTTGGGAGGAATACCCAATACCCAAGAATGCATCGTGGGATGAGTTGGATGAATGGTTAAAGCCATATATCGAAGTTGAAAATAATGCATGGCTGCGGGAAAACGACTCAAGTTGAGAGAGAAATGCGGTACGATGAGCAGAAAAAATCTGCGTAGCGAAAATCGACAGTTTCATTTGAGCGAAGTTTCGCCGTAGCTTATCCGAAGGCGGGCAAAACACTGTCCTACAATATCTAAAATTGAATAATAATAGGTTGGATACAATATGCAGGAATACCAATGGGACGACAAATCGATGAGCTTAGAGGTTCTTTTGCAAACAGAGAAGCAAACAACATCGAACACCTTGAACGTGCGTGGTGAGGACTCTGTTGAGATCAATAACTTGATTAATATATTCTTTCGTTTGTCGTACCACTGCTGGGAAAATATGCAATCAGATTCAAACGAGCATTACTTAATATCAGTAACTAACTTAACATATACACGTCTTCCGTACAGTTTACGAGCTATTTACAACTTGTGGTTAAAGGGACACTATCTCGAAGCCATAGTCGTTATTCGACACATACTTGAGGGTCTAGTTGCTCTTCGATACTTCCACAAATACCCAGATAAGAGTAAGAAGCATTTTACGGCAACTCGATCTAAAGAACGGGTAAGTTTCTTTGATATGTTTAAAGAATTCTCCCCTGATTTCTATAAAAGGTGGTATGGCGACATTTTCTCACAACTGGCTCATGGTGGTATCATTACAATGTTGTTCCGTGAAAAATATTCATCTACTGGTAAACGGGAAGTTCTTATGGGATGCGAGTTCAACTCCGAGATGTCAGATTTCGTTACAGTAGCTACCATATTGATTAGCTTTGGATATTTGAACTATACGAGTATCTTTTTTCCTTCGATCACGTCTAAAATAGGTCCCACCATGAAAAACAGAATCCAAGATGTCTCAGGACATATCGAAAACAAGTATTTGAAAAAATCTGACAACGACTTCCTCAAGGTGATTTTGCCTTTAATTTGTAAATAAAAGCCGTGTATCGACTGTCTTTAATATCAACTTGTTTGCACACGCGGAATATTTCAATAAACCAAAACCCTCACTTGCCGTATTTCAATTGATAATGGATTCTTTCGATGGCGCTATTTATGCGCTTATAAAGCACTTTTTTGGCCGTTTTTTTGTCCCTTTTGTGCTTTTTGTGCCTTTTCGTAGCAATAAATCAGCGTCAATCTGCGTTAATCTGCGTCTAATTTCTTCTTTATGTCTTCGTGTCTTGTATCTTGAGTCTTGCATGTTGCGTCTGTTCCTAATCCGCGATTAAAAATCAATCAAATCTGCAGGTAGTTGTCGACAAAAATCGAAAAATCTCAAAAATTTTTATCTCCTTTTCTGACAACCTCTTATCTCTGTCAATCCTGTCAAAAACACACCAATTTTCGACTCAAACGCGCACATTCGCCCAATTATAGAGGGACGTCTTTTATTGCCCTCGGCCGAAAACAGGCCCAGTCAAATTTAGTCGTTAGTGAATTCCCACACTAAATTACGGCACAAAGAGCCTGTTTACTGCGGGAGACGCGTGAATGGTCTAAAATTGGCCTGCCGAAAGCAGCAGGGCTAACAGAACTTAGTATGTCCACTTTGACTAAGGTCAACATATCTTTTTCAGTGTCGGTTCCGACAATTCTTATTCGCATTGCGGTATGGATTGTTCTTCTGTACCGGCGGGTACGTTACGGATATACCTTTCGCCGAATCAAACTGACGCGCGGCAAATACACAATAGTCGATGTGGAATATTTCGAGTGGCTCAATCAATATAAATGGCACTGCACGCATTACGGTTATGCGAAACGGGCAGTATCCAACAGAACCGGTAAAGGCAGAAGGCAAGTAGAAGTTTATATGCACAAATTGGTTTGTCCGGCGCCGGACGGGATGATAGTAGACCATATTAATCGTAACAGCCTTGATAATCGCAAGGTGAATCTGCGGGCGGCTACACAAAAGCAGAATGTCTGGAACCGCAAGTTCATCAGAAAGACAGGAAAAACACGCTACAACGGTATTCGGTGGGATAAAAATAGAAAGAAATGGCAAGTGCGTTTGACGGTAAATGGCCGGCGTAAGTCTTTTGGTTACTACGCCGACGAAATAGAAGCTGCAAAGGCGTACGACCGGGTGGCTAAGAAATATCGTGGTGAGTATGCGTGTTTAAATTTCCTGAAGAAATGATTAAGGATTACTGATTGGTGATTATTTCTCTGTGTTCTCTGTGGCTGCGATTATTTTTTAAGCAGGTTCGGTTTTTGTCTTTGCAGCCATTCGGGCAATTGTTCGCGGCTTACATTTTCCCACAGTCCTTTTTTCAAACCGCGGGCACCGGCATCTAACTGCTTGTACCTGTTATAAAGACTATGGCGAAATCGAATGTCAGCATAAGCAAAACCTTCAGTCAGCAGGAC
>DAOVNI010000042.1 GCA_030630315.1 Phycisphaerae bacterium
AATTCGATTCCCTGGCCGATGCGGTTGGGGCCTCCGCCTAAGACCATTATCTTGCGTTTTTTGCTGACCTGGACCTTGTCCGGAGCGTTATAGGTGGAGAAATAATAGGCGACATTTTCGACACCACTGACGGGGACGGGTTCCCATCCTTCAACCACGCCGAGCGAAGTGCGGCACTGCCGGATTTGACTTTCCGGGACGCCGAGTAGTTTGGAGAGATATAGGTCTGCGAAACCATCCTTCTTGGCCTGTATTAACAGCTTATCGGGAAGCTGTTTGCCCTTGTACTTCAGTATTTCTTCTTCGAGCCGGACAAGCTCCTGCATTTGTTTAATGAACCAGCGTTTGATGTGCGTTTTCTCGAAGAGGGCATCGATGTCAGCACCTTTGCGGAGTGCTTCATACATAATGAACTGTCGCTCGCTTGAGGGGTGACTTAAAAGGTTCATCAATTCGTCCAGAGGCAGGTTGTGGAAATTTTTGGCGAATCCGAGGCCGTGACGACCGATCTCAAGAGAGCGGATGGCTTTCTGGAAGGCCTCCTTGTAATTTTTGCCGAGGCTCATCGCCTCGCCGACGGCGCGCATTTGTGTGCCGAGTTTGTCCTCTACGTTTTTGAATTTTTCAAAGGCCCACCGGGCAAACTTGACGACGACATAATCACCGGAAGGGGTGTATTTCTCAAGCGTTCCTTCTCTCCAGTATGGTATCTCGTCGAGCGTGAGGCCCCCGGCGAGCAATGAAGAAACGAAGGCTATTGGAAAGCCGGTGGCTTTTGAGGCGAGAGCCGATGAGCGTGAGGTTCTCGGGTTGATTTCGATTACGACGACCCGGCCGGTGTCCGGGTCGTGAGCAAACTGGATGTTGGTGCCGCCTATGACCTCGATGGCGTCGACAATGTCGTAAGAATATTTTTGCAGTTGTTTTTGCAGTTCCGGGTCGATGGTGAGCATAGGGGCGGTGCAGTATGAGTCTCCTGTGTGGACGCCCATTGCATCAACGTTTTCGATAAAGCAGACGGTTATCTTCTGGCTTTTTGCATCGCGGACGACTTCGAGCTCCAATTCCTCCCATCCGATAACAGATTCTTCGATGAGGATTTGTCCGACAAGACTTGCAGAAAGGCCCCGAGCAGCGACGATGCGCAGCTCTTCGACATTGAATACTGCGCCGCCGCCGGTGCCGCCCATAGTGTATGCCGGGCGGATGATGACGGGGTAACCGAGTTCTTCAGCGAACTTTTCCGCTTCTTCTACGCTAAAAGCTAATTTGCTTTCCGGCATCTCAATACCGAGGCGGTTCATTGTTTCTTTAAATGCACCGCGGTCCTCGCCGCGCTTAATAGCATCAATCTGAACGCCAATTACTTTGACGCCATATTTTTCGAGCACGCCCGCACGAGCAAGCTCGGAAGACAGATTAAGTCCGCTCTGGCCGCCAAGGTTGGGCAGCAGGGCGTCGGGTCGCTCCTTTTCGATGATTTTTGTCATAGTCTGGAGGTCAAGCGGCTCGATATAGGTTACGTCGGCCATACCGGGGTCGGTCATAATGGTTGCCGGGTTGGAGTTGACCAGGACTATCTTGTAGCCTAACTTGCGGAGCGCCTTGCAGGCCTGGGTGCCGGAGTAGTCAAACTCACAGGCCTGGCCAATGACGATGGGGCCGGAGCCGATAATCATAACTTTTTCTATGTCGTCTCGTTTCGGCATACTAAATTCTCCTGGTTTTTAACATTTCGGCAACTATTTTGCATAGAGGAGCGCATATATTGTGGAGGATTAAACTACATAGATGTTGAGCTGTCAAATAAGAAAACTTTATAAGCCGGGTAAGCAGAATCGATTCTTGAATATCCTTCGGCATCGGTTGTTAGCCGGATATCTGCGTAGTAGGATTGTTTAGAAAAAGTGAAACTGCCTTTGCAAATCAGAAGTTTGCTATACGGGTGCGCAGCCGGCCTTAGCTGATTCGGCGAAAATCCTTTTAGCTTGTTAGCCCGTGAACTCGAAACATTCCCTTTACTGCCCCCGCTTTAGTACCCTGATTGTGTCAGAGCCCTTAAATTCCGTGCCATCAATAAGCTCGCCACGGACGGTCAGCTCTACCAGGCCTTCAACATCATTTAGCATCTGCTGGGTTTGAAACCTGTCAAGTTTGACAAGCACTTTGTTTGCTCCCTGGTTGGTTCTGCTCCACACAGGTCCGATTTCTTCATTTTCATTTAGAACAATAGTGTCGGTATCTACATCGCCAATATCATAGCCGTCGGGAAGCGCGATAGTGCAGCTAATCCAATTTCCATTGCTTTCAAGGTTTAGAGTTTTGGGCATTATTTTAACAGTGGCAGGTATTGGTGGCACAAATTCGTCAGCTCCGAGGTCTATTTTCTCGCCTAATATCCGTGGGTTTCCGTCGATGTCGGTTTCATCAGACCCTGCGATAAACTCAGGGTCGCCGGCATCAATGCAAGGAGATTCTTCAAGCAAATGGTAATCGTTGCTACCAGGATTAACAAAGCATGGGTCGAGGTCTATGTTGCCCTGGCCCCAGTCTATGGTGCAGCCACTCTCTGCTATTACATTCTCATTATGTCCCTGAATGTTGCAGTATGAGATGTGGATTGAGGTAGCAGCGCCTGAGTTGCCGACCACCATGACCTCTGATGCATACGGTGCCGTATCGCCCCAGAGAATACTGTGACTTATTGACAGATTACTTGAGTTGTAACAGTAGACAGCTCCTGCCGAGTTGGAGGCAACATTTCCACTAATGGTGCAGTTGACAATAAGCGGATTGCCGGCGTTGTGACTGTAAATTGCGCCGCCGTCAGGTGCGACATTTCCGCTGATAATGCAGCTGGCTATCTTTGGGTTGGCACCGTTACAGTACACGCCGCCGCCACCGACCAATGCTGAGTTTGCTATGATTTGGCAGTTAGTAATCACAGGATAACTGTTGCCGTTTGTACATGCAATACCGCCACCGAAGACTGCTGAGTTATTCCTGATGACACAGTTGGTAATCAAGGGGCTGCTATTCTTTGAGGAGTAAATTGCGCCACCTGCCAGACCATCTCCATTGGTAATGGTAAGGCCGGCTACTTTCGAATCGGTGTCTTCGCCCATGTTGAAGACGAAGCCGCGACCATCACCCTCACAGTCGATGATGGTGCTATTTACGACCTGTTGGTCGTTAGGGTCGGTGCTGCGGACCGTAATCGCTTTGCCCTTGAAGTTTATGCTGTAATTACCCGAGCCGGAATATTTTCCAGCAGCGATGACCACCGTGTCAAAGTCCTGGCAAGCGTTGACGGCAGCTTGAATGTTGGCATAGTCTTCAGGCACAAGGTGAACCGCCGCCGGCGCCGAACCGGCGATTAGAACAATAAGAAAACAAATTGTTATTTTTTTGTGTTTCATTTTTCTTTACCTAAACTTTCTTTTGAATGAAATTACTCACCATTAAAAACCTAAAGTACAATTTCAGAATAAGAGCTGGGAACGTAGAACAATATTATCTCGGGTCCGAAACCTGCCGGCATCTGGTCGGTACCTGAACGGTTGAAGAAAAGGTCGCTGTTGCCACTTAAGGTCATAGGACTACCAGAATAATTAATTACTGAGCCATCAATTGTTCCACCTGCATTGCCGAAGAATTCAATACCATTGGCAGCAATGGCACCATTCAGAGTTTCGAAGTTTCCGCCGAAGGACACACTAAAGCCGGGAGCCATAAGGAACGTGCCGGTTTCATTGCGGAGTTCCTCAAATTGCGGGTCGTCTTCGGGCAGGTCAGTGACTGGGTAACTGACGATGGTGCCCAGAAAATCTATCCGATTTGTTCCGGAGTCATCGCTCAAATCGCCATTACCGACAATGATACCTGTTATTGTAGTATTTCCGGTAAAGGTGACAATGTTGGGGGCCTCGATGAAGACGATGCCTCTGAATGTTACATCGCCGAAAGTAATGGGGTCGGTTCCGGCGGGTATTATTACGTTATCATATTCCGCCAATACATCGTTGGGGTCGTAAGTATTCTGAACATAGTGCCTGAAATAGTTGGGCTCCGGGACGGGGAATTCGGTTGGCGGAACGCCTTTGAAAACGTGGTCGTAGGCTTCGGGAGCAGTTTCGCCGCCTATGGTGGCCTGTCCACCCTGCAAATCAACGGTGGCGTCGGGATTTGTGATGTGGACGTCGCCGGCGATTGACGAGTTGCCGATGATTTCAAGGGCGTTAGCATCTTCGCTTTCGATATAGACACCCGCATCGAGCTCGACATTTGCGCCGCTCATTTCGATGTTACCGTGCAAATTCAAGGCCCCTTTGGTTGCAACACCATAATCAAAAACGGTATGGGCCCTTGTTCCGAAATTGTAATTGACCCTTATAATCCGGTCGAGGCCTCCGGTAGAACCGGTTACGTCCATTTGCAGTATATCGATGTTACTTGTTGTCTGAATTTCCGCGGAGAAATATTGTGCCGGCGAAGAGTATAGTACAACATCCCCGATGGCAATGGTCGAGTTATCCATGTCATATGATGTCGTGATATTTGAAATGCCGTTTTCTGCCAAATCGGTCTGCAGAAAGTTCGCCAGATAGCTAAATCTGTCGTCTGGCTGTGTTATGCCGGGCATATAAATGCGCCCGAGCCAGAACCGAAGAATGTCAAGGCCGGATTCGGCGCAGGCATGTGCCCGATTGGCCTTGCGCTGGTTATTGGCAATCTGTAGATTCGTGCCGGACATCGTCGCCATTGAGACAGCCAGGGCGGAGAATATGAGTACGAATATCATAGATATGATAAGCGCAGCGCCCCTCCGACAGACTATTTTTTTTATGATTTTCATTTTTCCCCCCACCGGAAAACGCCCAATCAGGCAGCGTTTTAGCAACTTCTATTATGCCAATTAAACTATAAAATAATGTTTAGATAAAAGCAAAGAAGTCGGCCAAAATAATGTCAAAAGTATGTAGTTTGCCTTTTAATGTCCGATAATACCAATTTGAAACGGCGAAGAATGTTATTATAAGGTGTTTTCTTGTTCTGCGAAATATGAGCTGCGGGCAAACGGTACGGAGATGACCCACGAAAAGCCAAGGTCAATTGCCCTTTGTTTCCACCAGTCGAATTTTGCAGGTGTTACGTATTCTGCCACTTCAAGCGAATTTTTTGATGGTTTCAGATATTGGCCGATTGTGATTCTATCACAGCCCATGTTTCGCAAATCTATTAGGACCTGCTCGACCTCGGCGTCGGTTTCTCCCAATCCGAGCATAATTGAGGATTTGGTAACTATCTCAAAACTGTCACCCTGAGTGGAGCGAAAGGTCTCTTTGGCCATTTCAAGCAGGTTCAAGGACCGTTGATAGTTTCCGCCGGCTCTGGCAACCGGGTACAGAGAGGGAACCGTTTCGACATTGTGAGCGAATACGAAAGGTAAGGCGTCGCGGAGAATTTTTAGGGCCCGGGCTTGGCAGTTATGGAAGTCGGGCGTCAGTATTTCAAATTTTACCCCGTTAGAAATCTTCTCCCTTCTCGCCGTATTCTTATCGGTTTGTGAATTTCTAACAGGGTGAATATCCGGGCACTGCTGCCTTACTTCGTTAATGCAATCGCGAAAATGAGCGGCGCCGCCATCGGACAAATCATCGCGGTTGACGCTGGTAATTACGAGGTATTTCAAGTGCATTTGCTTTGCCATTTCAGCTATTCGGGCCGGCTCGGTCGGGTCCGGCGGGGCGGGTTTGCCCGCCTCTACCGAGCAAAATTTGCAATTTCGCGTGCAGATATTGCCCAAAATCAAGATTGTTGCCGTGCCTCTTGACCAGCATTCGCCGCGATTGGGACAGTTGGCGTTAGTGCATATTGTCTGCAGGCCCAGAGAGCTTAATACATTATCGACTGCGTTGTAGGTCCGGCCGGCCGGTAAAGGTCTGCGCAGCCAGGGCGGCAGTTTTCGTCGCTCGTCGCTCGTGATTTGTGGCTCGTTGGAGGTAGAGAAATGGTTTATAAGCAGCTGGGATAATTTTTCCTTTACCTGGCTCATTGAGTAGCGTTTGCCGGTCTCTTTCAATACCGAAGTCATTTCTACACCGTCCAGACCGCACGGTACGATAAAATCGAAGATGCTCAGGTCATTTTGGATGTTTATCGCCATACCGTGACAGGTTACAAATTTCGATACGCGTGCGCCGATAGAAGCAATTTTTTTATCGCCGACCCATAGGCCGGGAAAGCCCTTTCGTCTCCGGCTGCTGACGCCTGATTGCTGCAGCAGCTCTGCGCCTATCGCTTCGAGCTCTCGGATGTATTCGCTGATGCCGAGGCCAAGCTCCTGCAAATGCAAAATGGGATAAAAAACCAACTGGCCCGGATTGTGTGCTGTGGTGCCGCCGCCTCTGCGGATATCAACTACGTCGATTCGGCGTTTTGTCAGGGTGCTGCGAGAGGCCTGCAGTTTGTTGGCACTTTGCCGGGCACCGAGAGTAATGACGGGGGGGTGCTCGACGATTAAAACGGTATCCGGTATTTCGCCCCGGCGTCTTTTTTCACGCAATTCGTGCTGCTGCTGCAGAACCTCTCGGTACTCGGCAAGGCCGCAATCATAAACGCGAAGGGGACAGTTTGTAGTTTTTTGAGCCACAGCTTCCACTGATTTTAGTTCGTAGTTCATAGTTCGTAGTATCTGGTTCTTTCGACACAAATTCCAGGGAGTTTATTTTAACCGCGGATTGCACGGATGTCACGGATTTTTTCACAGATAAGCAAAACAGCTTTACGCTCCCGTTCTTTTTCTGTATAATACAGCATTATGCAGAAGTTTCACATTTACATTGAAACAAGTGTTTGGAGTTTTGCTTTTGCAGAAGATGTGCCGGACTATAAAGCCGACACATTAACATTCTTTGAACTCTGTAAAAAACGAGCATTTGAACCCTATATTTCCAGAGCGGTTTTAAGTGAAATTCAGCATGCCGATGCGCCGTTACGAAAACGTTTGGAAGAGCTTGTTCGCGACGTAAAGCCGGTGCTGCTCTCTACGTTACCGGAAGCGGAAAGTCTTTCGGAAGCATTCCTTCGCGAGAATGTTGTTCCTGTGGGCAAGCCGGAAGATGCCCGGCACGTCGCGATTGCTTTGGTTTACGGTCTGGATGTGCTCGTTTCGTGGAACTTCAGACATATTGTAAACATAAGACGCGAAGAACGTTTCAACGCTGTTGCTCTTCTCGAAGGCTACCATCACTATCTTCGCATTGTCAGTCCTAAGGAGTTAATTTATGACGATGAAATCTCGTGAAAGCGAAATGCTCGGCCGGGTGCGCCGCTGGCGGAAAAAGGCCTATCACGCGGATAAAACGAAGCCTTTGTCCGAACGGGCAAAGGAGGACGGAAAATTGGCCCGGGAATTTCGCCTGCCTCTGGTTCAGACGCACAAGGCCGGCCCTGCCCACCGACAGTAAAGCTTGTGCCTGCGAAAGCAGGCATCAGTGGTTTATTTCACAGGCAAAGAAAAAGGGCTGGATTGGCCAGCCCTTAATTTGCGAATTAAATTGACATGTCATTCCTGCGAAAGCAGAAATCCATACTTTCATTTGCTTTTATTCACTATGTACGCTTGCTTCTCAAAGCCAGACCGCAGCCAAAAAAGGCTGCCCCTCTTGCCGGATGGCAAAGGAGCACCAACTTTTGTGCGTTTTTGGGTTAGAAATTTAGCGATTTCAATAAGAGCACCTAAAGTTCAGTGCAAAACGCTATTTACTTGTCAAGAGACGAGACAGCCCAGGTACTGGTGTCCTATAATAGCATGAGATGGAGGACGAAACAAGGAAAAAAGTAAAAAATTGGCCACGAAGACACGAAGTAAACAAAGAATAATGAATATCGAACAAGGAATTTCGAATTATGAACGATACGGCATGAAGTGGATTGTCGCTCCCTGCTGGGAGTCGAGGACAAGTTTTTGCGGGAATAACGTAAAAAATGGAGCGGGGCACATGCAAGATAGGCGCTCCTGAAAACAGGATTATTTATGCTTTAAGCATTTGTCCTGACGCCCCGGGACAATGATCTTGTAAACCCGGTACTTGGACCGGTACTCACCGCTCCACTTGGTATTTTACGGAAACATAGTGAGGTTATCAAGCGATTTTTTAAAAAAATTTGTGTAATCTGTGGAAAAAGATAAAATTTTGGCCACGAAGACGCAAAGGCACGAAGAAGGATTAAAGCTGGATTCCTGCTTTCGCAGGAATGACAAAGCGAAATCCTTGGTTGATAACTATATCTTCTCTGTGTTCTCTGTGGCTAATTTTTTATGCTTTTGGTGGGTTGTGGAGACTCAGGCCGAAGGCGTCCTCGGCGGCTTCCTTGAGCACCTCCGAAACGGTCGGATGCGGAAAGCTTATGTCGGTAATTTCCTCAGTTCTGCCTAAAAGCAGCCTCGCTGCGGCAATCAGCTCGGTTGCCGTTGCGCCGACCATTGTAACGCCGACGATTTTGTTCGTTGAGTTGTCCTTTACAACCCTTATCTGGCCGACGGTTTCGTTGTGTGCTACGCTTCGGCCGTTGGCTTTGAAAAACGACTTTCCTACGGAGATATCAAGGCCTTCGTTTTTGCAGGCCTCCTCGGTTTTGCCGACGGATGCGATTTCCGGGAATGTATAGACGGCACGCGGTATAAGCGAGTAGTCAGCTATCCTTTTATCTCCGCCTGTAGCGTTGACGGCTGCCACTTCGGCCTCGGCAAAGGCACCGTGGGCCAAAAAGGTTGTGCCAACGGCATCGCCGATTGCATAAACGCTGGGGACATTGGTTTGCATTTTTTCGTTGACTTTGATTGCGGTACCGGACATTTTCAAATTCAGAGCTTCGATGGTTTCTTTGTCAACAACCGGCCTTCGGCCAACCGAGACGAGTGCCTTTTCGGCGTTGATTGCCTCGCCGTCTTCGAGAACCACTTTTGCCATTCCAGCGGTTGTATCGACCGAATCGACTTTCCGGCTGGTCAGGGCATCAATGTTGAGTGTTTTGAATTCGCGCTCTATCAGTCGGCCGACCCATTCGTCCTCCATCGGAATCAATCGA
>DAOVNI010000260.1 GCA_030630315.1 Phycisphaerae bacterium
AGTTCCGCCCCCCTGCCGGTTGGGCTTTCGGGATAATGATAACACCTTAGGGCCTCTATCAGCCGTTGACAACTCGGCGAGATTACGAGCCTGCTCTTGCCGTCGCCGGCCCGAATCGCCCGGCGGATAAGCTCAATGCCCTCCAGGATGCCGCTTCGACGGTATCGAGCCATTATCCCCAGCGTTCGCAGTTCACGAATGACGCTTGTGCCGGTAACATCATTTACGCCGGCCCCGGCCGGGTCACAAAAGGTCACGGCCACCCGCCCTTCACCGCCTGGCGTGCGGCTCTTTATCTCCTCAGCGTGCACATCAATCGTCGCCCTGCTGCGAACATATTCATCTATCACCCGAACGACCCCGGCGTTATCAACCTGAATCCACAAACACACAAACGGATTTACAAAGCCAAAATCGAGCGTACGATACACGGCCAAATTCGGGTCATAATCAACCGGCTGCACGTGCCTGGCCAGGTCGAACTCGTCAAAGACCACATTCTCCAGCGAAGGTTTTTTGCAGAGCATCTCGGCCTCCCAGCCCGCCCTGCTGGCCCGACGCATCTGTGTTACACAATCATCAATCTTCAGATAACCATTAGCTTCTCTGGCCTTGCCCTGGCAGTCACCCGATAAGGGACACTGCGAGCAGCTTCTATCGGTGCACTTTTCAATCACTTCCCATACACACCATTTGAAAACCGGCGTGCCAAGCTCAGGTGCAGCAGAAACGATTCTTTGCATTAAACCGTAAGGCCGATGCATCGTGCTGATTAGCTCCATAGCGGCTGCAATCCCCGCTGTGCTATGAGTGGTGAACTTGGCCGCCGCAAAAACATCCTCATCGAAAAGCTCAACCTCATCGCAGCGAAGTTTCTGAATATGCTGGCCGCGAACACTGGTTGCCGATTGCGTCAGGACCTCGACGGCTGAATTGTTGGCAAAGCGGCATTTTTCTTTGAGGACCGGGCCGGCCAGAAATTCCTCGAAGCCGTTATGCAGAAAGCTCGTCAGGTATTCATACATCCTGCCGGACTGCTCACCTGAGCCGCCTAATATTCGCACCTGGCAGCTCGGCTTAAAGACGCAGTCCAGAAGCGTTGCGACCGCAGCCAATTCGGTCTTGCCCCCTGCACGGTTGGCCCAGACAACCACATCGGAATTGGCCGGCCTTTCCGCAGCGAAGTCACTGGAGAAACTGTGCCACAGATAGTCCATCGGCTGGTTGTGTTCCGGGCAGATTCTTTTGTCGGGAACATCTATGCCAAGAAAGACTTTGACGTAATTTTTAAGGTCCCGCCTTGTCTTCGGCCGACTTCGCCGAAGCGCTGAGTAAACGCAAGTTGCCTTTTCGATGTCACTGTCACTTTTAGATTTGGATTTCACTAAAGTTTGGTTTGCCATAGCTATTGTCCCTTAATTTGAATGTCTGATTGCCGATTACTGAATGTATAGGCCAGCTTCGCGGTTACTCTACAAATAATTGCTCTGCAAAAATAATTGCGTGGCCATTTTGAAGAACAACCTTGGTGGGGCAGAACTGCAACAGACAGATTCGATTATAATTGTGTAGATGCCAATATATTTGGAAGCGTGTTACAAAAATCAGCGAAGATGGGTTCCTGTTCTTTAATGGCTTTGCGTCTGCCTTCCATCAGCTCACGCACTTGTTTCTTTATTTGTTTTACTACCATAGTCAACTCGAAAGAGGATACCTTGTGATGCCTAGGCCCTATGATACGAAAACCTCTTGGCAAGCCACTAAACCAACCTATTTCGACGAGTAGAAAATCATCTATGTTTTCAACATGTGTAGGCTCATTTTCACCAAAGTGAACATATAAAACATCGGACTCTTTATCATAATGATGTCTTATGCTTATCTTTTTCGTGGCCATAAAATGCGTCCTTTTTTGCGTTTTAAGCTTGGATACGCCGTCAGTGTCCTTTTGGTTTTCCAATTCACTATTACATTTACAAATGCACGTCCAAGAACACTATCGGTAATATAGAAATCGTCAAAATGCCTTTCATAGATTACGACGTTCTCCATTTTGCGGCTTTTTTTCACTGTCGAGGGTTTTTGTAGTGTTTGTACTATCTTATCAAAAAACTGTTCGAAATAGTCCCTCTTCCTTTCTTTTATAATGTGGTTCCACGCATACTCCGGCAATTCAAGCTTGCGCTTAGCGTAATCTACAATAATAGATTTACCATCTTTGAACTTAGGCTTACCCATCCGTGGAGGAGAATTTTAGTTTGAAAAAGAATTATATTCAATAGCAAACTCTAACAAAATTATACACGATTTTTATCGGCCTGTCAAGTAAATCGCTTTAAGTTTTTTCTTCGTAAAGACTTAAGAGCAAGTTCTTTTCCGGCTATTCGACCAGCAGGTGCCGCTCGATGCCGGGCTGAAGATTTATGATGATACCTTCCTGCAACTGTTTGCCTGTATATGTCGATTTCGAATCGGACGTTAGGTCGCGAACCGTATAGCGTTTTTCGCTTTCAACGGTAAACCATTCCGGGAACTGGTTGATGCGCGGCCAATCGAGAGGCATCTTCATAATCGTCTTATGACGCGGCGTGTCAAAGAGGATTTTCCCTTGCCACTTCTTTTCGGCACCGATACTTATCTTGAGAACATCACTTTCCTGAACAGCCCCGAAGACGACATCCTCTCGCCAGGGCCGGATGGTCAGGCCTTTGGTTTTCCACAGACAATACATTATGGTGGTTCTGGCGAAGTTGCCGTCGCCGTGCCAGCCCTCAATTACGCCATCTGGTTTTTGAATTTTCCACATCAGCTTTGTTGAATAGTCCAGCCAGTCTTCTACCGAGCGTATTGGTTCGCGGTTGTAGAGATTGATGGCGCCTTCGATAGAGTCGGCATAGCCGTCGGCACCACCTCCTTCCCATTTGTATTCGCTATAGTGTTCGTGCAGGTTGCCGAGGGCATATCGGACGGCCTGGCGGTAGGCCTCGGTTTTGTCGATTAGATAAACGGTGTAGAAGCCGTTCAGGTCGTA
>DAOVNI010000307.1 GCA_030630315.1 Phycisphaerae bacterium
CAGAACGGCACCGGCAATCACCAGTATGAAGCAGACGGATCGCGTGACCTCCAGGGCGAGGTTCATTAAAACCCAATGGTCAATCATCCACGTTAGCGTACCGCTGAGAGTTACAACGAAAGTTACCGCCATTCCCATACCGAAGGCCATATCGATTCTGCCCGATACGCCGAGGTAGGGACAGATGCCGAGAAACTTCGTGAAGACGAGGTTATTGACTATGACGATTGATATAAAGCCCATAATTAAAATATTGAGCGTATCCATAAATCTTTCCTTTTAACTTTTTCTTTTGCAGACTGTATTCACCAGGCCTAACAGCAGCCCCAAAGTTATAAATGCTCCCACCGGCATACTCATTGCAGCCCACGGCACAAACCAACCGCCTTTTTCTGCCAAAACGAATATCTGAATCTCAAACATCGTACCTGTCGAGAGCAGCTCCCTGATGCCCGCCAGAACGCACAATGTTAATGTAAAGCCAACGCCCATTCCCAGTGCATCAATAACACTTACGATGAGGCCGTTCTTACTGGCACAGGCCTCAGCCCGGCAAATGATGATGCAATTGACGATAATCAGCGGGACATACGGGCCAAGCGTCTCACTCATTTCCGGCTGAAACGCCTTCAGGAACAAATCCGCTATGGTAACGAAGGTTGCTATTGTCAGCGTAAACATCAGGATTCGCAGGTGCGGCTTGAGAAAGTTGCGCATCAGGCTGACCACGATGTTGCTGCACAGCAGTACAAAGATAACACTAAGACCCATAGTCAAAGCCGGCTTGACTGCGGCGGTAACCGCTAATGTCGGACACATCCCTAATAGCAGCCGAAACACCGGATTCTCACGCCACAATCCAGCCAGGAGCGTTTGCTTATAAAGACCGGCAGCTTTTGTGTCACTTGCCATTACCGATTAATCCCTTCTTTTGCATTTGGCCTTTTACCTGTGTTAGGTAGTGATTTATTATCTTGACGACCGCTTCGCTGCTTACGGTAGCGCCGCTTATTATGACAATGTGGGACCGTTTTTTCTTGGCATCGCGTGTTCTTACTGCTTCGAGTTCACCGGCCGGCGCTCCCTTGAACTGGTCTCGGTAGTCATCGTCGTATTTTATCTTGTCTCCTAATCCGGGTGTTTCATTGCTTGCTAAAACATCGAAGCCTGCGAGCTTTTGAAAATCTTTGTCAACAGCGATAACCAGTTCGATTTTGTCTTGAAAACCCTGGCCGGCGGCGTTAAAACTCCAGCCGACACATTCGTTCGCATCCGATACCGCCTTGTAAACTTTAATCTTTTTTCTTTTGCCTTTGGCCGACTCAACTTCAATTTCTATGTCTAATGTGTCTAAGTCAATGAAGTGCCTGGCCTCCGGCAGCAGGGCGGCAGTCAGGTGGTTAAGTTTATCGATTTTGTTCTGCTCAATTCTCGGCGACCAGCCGGCGTTGGCTATCGCTATCAGCAGACCAAAACAGAATGCCGAAATAATCAACAGCCAGCTTTGTTGTATAAAGTATTTTATCTTAACCATCATAAAACCTCTTTTCCCACAAAGGCACCAGGACACTAAGATTTTAATTTGTCATTCCCGCGAAAGCGGGAATCCATTTTTTTACCTTTTAATTTCTTCGTGCCTTTGTGGCTAAAACTTTTTCTAACTCGGCTTACCTCCTGCCGGGACCAGTTTGCAGAACCTGTCAATCAAGGGTGTTACAGCATTCATTAAGAGGATGGAATACATCACGCCTTCCGGATATCCTCCGACAATTCTTATCAGCATTGTTATCGTCCCAACTCCGATTCCGAAAATCCATATTCCTTTGGTCGTCAAAGGAGCGGTAACGGGGTCAGTAGCAATAAAAAAGACACATAATAACAGACCACCGCTGGTCAAGTGGAAGAACGGCTGGACGTAGGCGTCGGAATCAATAAGATAGGCAATCGCAGCAAAGATAAAGGCAGAGAGCAAAACAGCCAACGGGAGAGATGGGTTTATCGTTCGTCTTATCAATAAATAAAGGCCGCCGATTAAAAGTGCGATTGTGCTGGTTTCGCCCAGACAGCCGCCCACCTCGCCCGTGAACGTAGCTGCAAATAGCTGTTCGTCATAGATTTTAGCGCCATTTTTGTCTTTTATGGCCAGCTTGCTCCACCACAGTGGCGTTGCCTGCGTCCTTGCGTCGACCATATTTTCAGGGGCGATTTTTGGCATTGCAGCATCGATTGTGGCCGGGACCGTCC
>DAOVNI010000041.1 GCA_030630315.1 Phycisphaerae bacterium
AAGAATATCGAATGTCGAATGTCGAAGTTGATCCCCGCCGAAGACATGCGGGGATTCAAAGTTCAAAACGGCGAATTGGCCGTGGTATTTTTTTGCAAACCATTCGTATCTGTGCAGGCGCTGGGTTTGAAATTGGGTTTGTTTTGCATAAAAGGTCATAATTGATTGATTAGCTAACTGGTTAATATGGTTAATTGGGTAATTTATTAACTGGTTCATTGGTTGAATGAGTAATATAGTTCATTGGTTAACTGGTTATTGGCTTGGCCTGTTTTTTGGCCTGGGGCGACAAAGACGACCCTCTATAATTGGGCTCAATCGGCGCGTTTGAGTCGAAAAAAGTCCTCGATTCTCGATTCCCGATACTCGTAACTCGATGTGAGAAATGCGGTTAAAAAAATTTGGAAATTTGCGATTTTTGGTTCTAACTACCTGCGGATTTGATTGAAATGATGACAAGGACGATAAAGCTGAGGATGTGTAGCAGCCGTACGGGACGATACAAAATGAGCGATTGTAAAAAAAGCGGGGTTGGCAAGGACGCCCACACCCAAAGCTCCAAGCCAGACCCCGCTAAAAGGCAAGTCTAAAACAACAGTTCAGTATATTATTTTGCGCCTGAATTGTCAACAAAATAATTTAAAATAATTTTTATAGTTCAGTTCAGGGATTCTGATATTATCAAAATTGAGAATTTAATCGCGGATTGCGCGGAATTATTGCCACGAAGGCACTAAGGCACGAAAAAGGCTTAATTATTAGCCACAGAGGGCACAGAGGGAAATAAAAAATCAAAGATTAAAAAGCAAAATTACAGAGCAAAATTCAAAAATAACCGCGGATTTCACGGATTAAGCAGATTAACTTCAAGAATGACTTTTTTTGGCTGAAAATGCCTCCACAACCAAAAAAACTAAGAATTCAATGGATTTTTTTCTTGAAAATCCCGCTTCAACAGTGTAAATTTCTCATTAGCGAGTGACAAAGCGAGGACATCCTGGATTTGTGGTTCAGGATTAGGGTTCTTATACGGAAAGCAGATAATCATAGTTGTCTTATTGAAAGTGAGCGGAGCAGTTATGAATAAAGTGGAACGGATAGCCGTTTTAAAGAACGAAGTTGAGGCGCAGCTTTTAGCCGGCGAACTCGCCGAGCTTGATGTCTCCCACCTGATGAAAAGCTATTATGATGGCGCTTTCGATGGAGTTTACCAGTTCTCTAAAGGGTGGGGACATATTGAAGCCCCATCCGAGTTTAGGGATAAAATACTGGAAGTCCTTGCCGGCATAAGGCAAGGGTCTCTAAATATAGAAGACGAATCTACAGAAGACTTTAATGATGACAGCGTCAGCTAACCAGCGGCTTCAACTTGGGAAAATGGGGACAGTGAGACGGCTGTAGGTTCTAATACGGAAACCATATAATCAGTAGTTACACCCGCAGGAGAAAAAACACATGAAGCGCAAGCGAACCAAGGGGGCTTGCATACCTGATGATGTGAAGCGGGAGGTCGAAGCAATCGTCGAGCGTTTCAATCGAGAGCGCTTTGCGCGCGACGACTGCTACTACGAGGCACGATTCAAGGGTAAGCATTGCCACCTGTACCGCTCCGACTACAGTAGTTTGGGCCCCATTTGTCGGCTTACCTACACAGGGAAAATGAATGGCTGGAAGTTCGCAATTTTCAAGTGGAGTACGGAAACGTACGACCAAAACGAGTGGATGTTTCCGGGCAGTGGTCTTGTAGATGGCACTGTTGAAGGGGCAATGAGGGCGGGGTTGGAAGCATACCAGGTGTGAGAAAATGGGGACAGCCATTCGTGACTGTCCCTAATAAAACCGGGGCTTATCTTTGTCCCTGTTTTTTTCGTATCTTCCACGCTCTTAGTCCTTGGCTTGGGTTCGGTATGGCGAGAAAAAACCCTGATTTTTAGGGCCAATTCGCTGTTCCTGTAAAAAAATGCTAGTATATGGGATTTTTCTCTTGACAGACTTGTCTCAACCAGGCAGGCTGTTTTCACGATAGAACGGCGAAGATATGTAGTTTCTACACCTGACAATCTGCTCTAAATACGAGCCAACGTCCCTCATTTTTCTGGAGGAGAGGTACAAATGGCGCTCAATTAGCAGAATTTTCTCGAAATAAGGCTAAGCCGGTAAAGCTGCGCACAGTGTGCGGCTTGAAAATATTAACAGTTCCCTGCTTTAAATAGGCCTTGCTGCGAAGAAAGGTGGTTACTGTCGTTGCCACAAAAAGCCTGTCCTGAGCGGAGCCGAAGGAGAAGCCGAATGGGCGGGAATCTACGCTGTTGTTAACGTAAGGAGGTGATGCAAATGAGGTAAATGACAACATTTGTCGGAGCTTTTGGGTGATATATGTGGTTGTGTAATATGTGCACACGTGTTTTTCAATGATAGCTTTTACAAAAATTCCCATAAAATAGGAGAAAATTTCGATGAAAATAAGAATGAAAAAACTAATTTCAATCAGTACCATTCCTGTGCTTGCGCTGGCTTTGCTGTTGGTTTTAGGCACAGTTTTGGCGATGGGCTCTGCCGCGGATGAACACCGGCACGACATCCTTGCAATCAATGAGGGTGGGAACCAATATGCTGCCGCTCTGAACGCTGGAGATTTAGAACTTTGGCTGTCCTTGCATACGGACGACGTAATAAAGATGGGACCAGG
Source organism: Phycisphaerae bacterium (assembly GCA_030630315.1). Taxonomy (GTDB): domain Bacteria; phylum Planctomycetota; class Phycisphaerae; order Sedimentisphaerales; family Anaerobacaceae; genus JAUVYQ01. The sequence goes on from DAOVNI010000041.1 coordinate 2,690, forward strand.
CGCCCCTTCGATTATCGGAAAAGAGGATTTACGGACAAGTATGGAGCCCGCTTTCGCTGCGTTCGACTTCGAGATGACCATCAATACCGAGGAAGTTGAGGTAGCTGGCCGCTGGGCATTTGCTCGTGGTCTTTACACACTTTTTATTACTCCCAAGGAAGGGGGCGACAGGATTCCTGTGATGCCGGATGGTAAATTCTTGACCCTCTACAAAAGACAGGCCGGTGGTTCCTGGAAGATTTCCCACGATTGCTACAACAGCAATCTACCGTAATTTGGCGGGTGATAGCAAACTCAGGTAAAGCAAGTTCGGCCTAACCCGGGCATCAAGCGGACGCCAAACGCCGGGGCATGTTTTCCCTATTTTCGGTATTTTCCGGCGTTTGGCGCCGCTGAGCCTTAGCGTTAGGTAAGAAATGAAACCATCTTACCACTATCTCACTGTGGGGAAAATGGGGACAGTGGCGTGGAATTATCTAAACCTATCCTTGACATTGGCCGAGAAAGGAAGTAAGCTAGAATTTAGAATGTAGAATTTAGAATGTAGAATGTAGATAGTGGAATTTCGATTGTTTAGTGCCGACGAAGTCGGTTTCAACAAACTAACAACTATCGCCTGACAACTAACAACCAAAAAAATGATTATTATTTCAAACATTGCGATTATCATAATTATAGCGGAGAAGCTCAAGCTGCCCTGAGAAAGCAATAATCTGAGAACGAAAAGCCTTCCGGAGCAGCAAACTCCGGAGGGCTTTTCTTTTTAGCCATAGAGAACACAGAGAGCACAGAGTAGAACCAAAAGAAATTAACACAGAACAAGCAAAATTTTATCTCGGTGTACTCTGTGCCCTCTGTGGCGAGCAACATATTTGACAAGAATGATTTGGGTATTTATGATACGCAATCTTGTTGTTTTTGAGATTTTTGAGGAATTTTGGAATGTCAGAGCAAAAAGAAAAGGCAAAAGGTTATCGAGACACACTGAATCTGCCGAGGACGAGCTTTTCTATGAAGGCGAACCTTGTTCAGCGTGAGCCGCAACTGCGCAAAGAATGGGCGAAGAAAAATATCTACGGCAAAATTAGAAAGGCCCGGTGTGGAGCGCCTCTGTATATACTGCACGATGGGCCGCCCTACGCTAACGGCGATATCCATATGGGACACGTTATAAATAAGGTGCTCAAAGACCTGGTTGTTAAGTACAAGACTATGGCGGGTTTCGATGCGCCTTATGTGCCGGGCTGGGACTGCCACGGTCTGCCGATTGAATCGAAGGTGATGACAGAGCTTGGCGCTCAAGTGCGCCAGATGAGTAAGCCCGATATCCGCAAGGCCTGTAAGAAATATGCGAGCAAATACGTTAAAGTGCAAAGCAGGCAGTTTCAGGAATTAGGTATATTCGGCGATTTTGAGAATCCGTATCTTACGTTTACGCCGGGGTATGAGGCGGGGATTCTGGAGGTATTCGCCGAATTAGTCGGGAAAGGACTGGTTTATAAGCAGTTGAGGCCGATTCACTGGTCGATTGGCTGCGAGACGGCGCTGGCGGAGGCGGAGCTGGAATATAAGGACATTTCATCGCCGAGTATATACGTCAATTTTCCCGTTGCTAAAGAAAGCATTGGGCGATTGGTGGAACTTGGACTCGTCACGAGAGACGAGGGACGAGAGACGAGGGACGCAAAGGTCTGCTTTATGATATGGACGACCACGCCGTGGACGCTGGCGGCGAATCTGGCGATAGCGGTGCATCCCAACTTAGAATATGTAACCATCAACTACGAAAAAGGCGGGCAGGGGTCCGTATCAGTTGTTGCTAAGGAATGTGTTGAGGCGGTGGTCGCGGCCGGCGGTCTGAAAGAAGGACAATATACTGTCAGCAAAAAATCAATAAAAGGCAAGAATCTCGAAGGTTTACGATACGAGCATCCGTTTGTGGATGATAATCCGACGGACAAAGACGCCTATATGGTAATCCTTGCTGATTACGTTACGACTCAAGATAGTACCGGGCTGGTTCATACTGCGCCGGGGCACGGGCTTGAGGATTATGTGTCGGGGCAGAAATATGGGCTGGCGATTTATTCGCCGGTGATGGACGATGGGCGATATGATGATACGGTGCCGGACTGGCTGCGGGGCAAGAATGTTCTGGAAGCTGACCAAGAAATTATTGAACAACTGAGACGGCTTGGAGTGTTGGTATCGGAGCAAAGAATCTCACACAGCTATCCTCATTGCTGGCGGAGCAAGGGGCCGGTCATCTTCAGGGCGACGGAGCAGTGGTTTATCAGTGTTGACACCCCCCTGCTTTCTTGCGAAAGCAAAGAGGGGGGCGCCGGTAAGAGTTTGCGGGATTTGGCGCTGGAGCGGGTGAAAGATATAAAATGGATTCCTGCGTGGGGCCAAAAGCGCATCGAGGGGATGCTGGAGTCGCGGCCTGATTGGTGTATCAGCAGGCAGCGCTCGTGGGGACTGCCGCTGCCCGTGTTTGTGAACTCGAAGGGCGAGAGCTTGTTGACGAGGGAATCTGTGTTGGCTGTGGCCAAGCATATCGGCGAGAAAGGGTCGGATAGCTGGTTTACGGATTCGCCTCGAGAAATTTTGGGCAAGGATTTCAAATTGCCGGGGAGCTTTAGTTTCGATGATTTGCAGAAGGAAGAAAACATCTTTGACGTGTGGTTCGAATCGGGCTGTAGCTGGTACAGCGTGGCTAAAAAAGCGGGCTGGCCTGTGCCGGTGGATTTATATCTGGAAGGGTCGGACCAGCATCGCGGGTGGTTTCAATTGTCACTTCTGCCAGCTCTCGGGGCAACGGGCAAAGAGCCGTTCAAGAGCGTTTTAACGCATGGCTTTACCGTTGACGAGAAAGGTCTCAAACAGTCGAAATCGTTGGGTAACTACGTTAATGTGCAGGAGGAGGTGGCGAAATACGGGGCGGATATTCTGCGGCTGTGGGTGGCGAGCGTAAATTATCAGGAAGATATACGGTGCAACGATGAGCTGATAGGACGGACGCAGGATGCCTACAGGAAAATCAGAAATACGCTCAGATTTCTGCTTGGCAATATCGATGATTTTGACCCGAATGCTGAAAGCGTGGCCTACGATGATATGTTCGAGATAGATAAGTGGGCAATGCAGCAGCTGCAAAAACTGATTGCCAATGTTAGGGCGGCATACGAGAACTTTGTCTTTCATAGAGTTTTTTCACTGCTTTATAACTTCTGTACGGTCGAGATGAGCAGTATCTATATGGACGTGCTCAAGGACAGACTGTACTGCGATGGGGCGGATAGTTTGTGCCGGCGAAGCGCACAGACTGCAATGCACAGGACACTGGATTGCCTGGTTCGGATGCTGGCGCCTATATTAGTGCACACAGCGGAAGAGGCGTGGGCGGCGATGAAAGGTGTGACTGGTGACTCTGGGGACGAAGGGCGAGGGACGAGGGACGAGGGACGAAGGACGAGAGTCGAGAGTGTGCATCTGGCTGAGATGCCAAAAGTCGATGATTCAATTGACTTGGCGAGTGCCGAGCCGCGGTGGCAGAAGTTAATGGGGCTGCGGGATGAGGTACTGCGGGTCCTTGAAGGTCTGAGGCAAGAGAAAAAGATTGCAAGCAATCAGGAGGCGAGCGTAACTATTAACTGCGATGATGAGGACGCCGGAGTTCTTAATGAGCTTGGACTCGAACAATTTGCAGCACTTTGCATTGTTAGTGAGGTGAAACTGCAGAAAGACACGGGTGAGACGACAGTGTCAGCGCAGAAAAGTAGTTTCAAAAAATGTCAGCGGTGCTGGAACTATTGGCCGAGCGTTGGGGCGGAGAGTGACCACCCCGATCTTTGCAACCGGTGCATTTCGGTTGTGCGTAGTGTGTGAAGAGTATCTCCACGAGAAATAAAAAATCAAAGATTAAAAAGTAGCACCCCCGCCCAGAGGACGGGGCTAAATACGCTCGACGCGGGGCGTCGAGTTGGTGAGATTTTGGTTGTGCGGAAAGGATGTAAACGATAGTTGGGTGGTTGGGCAATGGATAACGGTAATAGTCAAAAACAGATGGAGGCGGGAGGCGATGGCGATATGAGATTAGGAAAGCGATGAATAATCCGCTGCGCCGATGGGTACAGAAGAAGGCACCCCCGGCCAGAGGACGGGGCTAAATACAACCACTGGCGGGGCCAGCGGTCGGAGGGTAGAATCCGGGTATGCCAAAAACTGTGGGATATATGTTAACGTGGACGACTTATGGCACTTGGTTGCAGGGTGGAGAGAAGGGATTTGTCAAGGATGGGGAAGTGCGGGGAGAGAATGTTGCGCTAAAAATGGATTGCGAGGAGAAGCTGAAAGGGGCGCCGGTGCGTTTGCGAGGCAAAGCGAAAGAGATTGTGCGGGAGGCAATCCTGGAGGCGGCAAAGCATTTCAAACAGAATATACGCGCCATCGCGGTATGTTCGAATCATGTGCACATTGCGTGTGAGTATGTTGAAGTTCCAATCGGTGTGCTTGTGGGTTACTACAAGAATGCAGGGAGGAAGGCGCTACAGAAATCCGGATATGAGGGAAAGGTGTGGACGAGGGGGTATGATAAGCGGTATTGTTTTGATGAGAAATCTTTGTGTGCAAGGGTCGATTATGTCAAAGGGCATATTTAGCGAAGTATGAATATGACCCCCAAATAAATTTGGGGGCTAAACATGAGATTGCTTCGCTTCGCTCGCAATGACAAACATCAATTGAGCTGCGACAGAACACTACGGATTCATTTGGTCGCATACCTTTTGATAAACCTGGTCAACGGTTATGGCTTTGATGTTGTGTTTTGGGTTGGTGCTGTCGGCCTTGAAGCCCCTGCTGTCGGGTTCAATGGCCGCAACGCAGCGGCCCCTTCCGTACGGGGCCACCCTTGCAGGATTGGTAGGACCAAATATCAGAACCAGAGGCGCGCCCAGAGCAGCGGCGATGTGGCCCGGGCCGGTATCATTGCTTACCACCAGACTGGCAGTCCTTAGTAGAGCTATTAGTTGGCTAAGAGAAGTTTGGCCTGCAAGGTTGACTATGGGGACATCGGCTGTGGTTTGCAGGTTTTCAACAGCGCCGGTTTCGGATGCTGTGCCCGTGGCAACTATAGAAAGTTGAAACTGCGATGAAATTTTATCAGCCAAAGCGGCAAATCGTTTGATTGGCCAACACTTGTCACTGCGAGCGGAGCCGGGTACAAAGACAGCGTAGTTGTCAGGTTTGATATTGCGGCTGGTTAATAAGCTGCTAATCGAATCGGCAGCGGCAGGGTCCTGCGGCAATACAAACTGAACATCGACGTCGGAAACACCAGCGGTTTGGATTATTTTTAAGTAGTAATCGACCAAATGGATGCAAGCTCTGTCCTGGGCAGCCTTGTGCGTGTAAAAGATGCGAGCGAGCTCTCTGGCGTTAGCCATTCCGAGGCGTTTTTTACAGCCGGAGAGCCAGGCCAGAGAAGCGGTCCTGAAAAGACCCTGCAAGTCTATTACGGCGTCGAATTTGCTGTGGCGAAGGCGGCAGATAAGCGACACGAGAGAGTTGAACGCCGCGGGGTGGTACCAGGCTTTGCCGAGGAACTTGCGGTCGAAAAGGATGATATCGGTTAGATGCGGATGGTTTTTAAGGAGTGGTGCGAACTCCGGGCGGATGAGCCAGCTAATCCTTGCATCGGGAAAACTTTTGCGCAAAGCTGAAAGAGCCGGCAAAGCCAGGACTATGTCGCCCAGTGAGCTGGGCTTTATTATCAAGATGTTTTTCAAACCTTCGGGCATAATAAAAAAAGTGCAAAGATTAAAATCGTGAGATTCGCTTCTAACAGGCGAATGTAAAATGCAAAATTACATATTAAAATGCAAAACTTTTTTGAAATTTTTAATTTTTGATTTGTCATTTTGACATTTGACTTTTGATTTTCGTTTTTTTTTTTGGCCCGGTTTGCGAGCTCACGGTAGATCGGGCGGCGCTGCGAAAGCTCAAGGCCGATAAGATTACAATAAGCTGTAAAGGTCCGCAAGTAATCTGTTCGGTTAACAGCAGATACAGGGAGAGTCGAGGCGGCAAGCTGCCACAATGAGCGAAATTGGCGGCTTCTGCGGCGCAGGAAATAGCGCTTTATTCCGTCCATATCGGCGAGCAATATTCTGTATTTATTTTCGGTGTCTTTAGTAACGATAAAATTACTGGCTTTTGAATCCCTGTGCCATAGGCCGTTTTTGTGCAGCGATGCTAATATAGCGGCGAGCTGATGAGAAAACTCTTTTTTTAGTGCGAACCGGCCTGCCTGGATTTTCGGTAATTGTTGGGAAGAAAAAGTGTAAAGCTCGGAGCTGTTTTCGAAATATTCGGTAATGTAAATGCTTTGTCTGGTAAGTAAGTTTCGTTTTTGGTGTAAAGCTGCAAGGGGGGCT
>DAOVNI010000126.1 GCA_030630315.1 Phycisphaerae bacterium
CCGGAAGATGCTCCTGATTTTGTCAAAGAGGTTACCGCAGAACTTATAGCGCTTCGTGGAGACAAGCTGCCCGTGAGCAAGATGCCGGTTGATGGTAAGTTTCCAACCGGCACAACCCAATATGAAAAGCGCAACATTGCCGTCGATATACCGGCGTGGGAGCCGGAGATTTGTATTCAGTGCGGCAGATGCTCTTTGCTTTGTCCCCACGCAGCTATAAGAATAAAGGCGTACGACGCCGAGCAGCTTAAAAATGCTCCGGCGACATTCAAAAGCGCCGATGCAAAAGGCAAGGACTTTGCCGGTATGAAATTTACCGTTCAGGTAGCCCCGGAAGACTGCACCGGCTGCGGGGCTTGTGTTATCAGTTGCCCGGCGGAGGAAAAGGACGAGAACAAAAAGCCGACAGGCCGAAAGGCAATCAATATGGTGCCGCAGGAACCGATTCGCAGGCCCGAACGAGAGAACTATGAGTACTTTTTGTCGATTCCAAATACAGACCCGAAACGATTCCGCGCCGATACTGTCAAGGGCAGTCAGTTAATTCAGCCCCTGTTTGAATATTCCGGTGCCTGTGCCGGATGCGGGGAAACACCTTATGTCAAATTGCTGTCGCAGCTCTTTGGGGACAGGGCTATGATTGGCAACGCAACGGGCTGCTCGTCGATTTATGGCGGCAATCTGCCGACAACACCTTACAGAAAGAGGTCGGACGGCAGGGGGCCGACATGGAGTAATAGTCTGTTCGAGGACACCGCTGAGTTTGCGATGGGTATGCGGCTGACGGTTGATAAATTCAAAGAACGCGCGCTTGCGCTGCTGGATACAGTGGTGGGCAAAGCCTGCGTCGATGCAAAGCTCGCAGAGGAAATCCGAACGGCTACATTGGCCGACGAGCCGGCACAAGCTGCTATTGAACAGCAGCGGGGCCGGGTGGATAAACTCAAAGAGCAGTGCAGCAAAAGCAGTTGCGAAGATTGCAAACAGTTGTTGAGTGTTGCGGACTATCTTGTACGCAAATCAGTTTGGGGCCTTGGCGGTGACGGATGGGCTTACGATATCGGATACGGAGGCCTGGACCACGTCTTGGCAAGTGGAGTCGACATCAACCTCCTCGTTTTGGATACGGAGGTCTATTCCAATACCGGCGGGCAGATGTCGAAGTCTACACCGAGGGCGGCAGTGGCCAAGTTTGCGGCAGGGGGAAAACCAACTCCTAAAAAAGACCTCGGACTTCTGGCGATGACTTATGGGAATATTTACATTGCCAAGGTGGCTGTGGGTGCAAATGCCAATCAGACGGTAAAGGCATTTGTCGAGGCCGAGGCATACCCGGGGCCTTCGCTTATAATTGCCTATTCGCACTGTATCGCCCACGGCTACAACCTGGTCAACGGTTACGAGCATCAGAAACAGGCGGTCAACAGCGGTCACTGGCCTTTGTACAGGTTCGACCCGCAGCTTAAGGAAAAGGGCAAGAACCCGCTGCAGCTTGATTCGAAGGCTCCTACGCTTGACTTCGAAGAGTACGCTTACAGCGAGAATCGTTACCGCACGCTAAAGCAATCGAAGCCGAAGGTGGCGGCGGAACTGCTCGAACTTGCCAGGAGCGATGCGACCCAAAGGTATGCTTTGATGGAGCAGCTTGCAAAATTGAAATGTGATTGATTTTATAGTCGGGAGTTGATAGACTATGAACCATAAACTACAAGCTATTGATATGCAAGGGAATAAAATGATTAATCGATTCTCAAATATAATGTGTCGGCTGGTTCTTGCAGCGGTTTTCGTTGTCGTGGGCTGTGAGCAGGAACACAAGGAAGATGCGTCGGTTTACGAGGTGTTGCTCGACCCCAATTTTGTTATGCCTGAATATGCGTCTCGGGCGATTGAAGCGACCGGGGGACGCCAAGCCTGGAGAAATAAGAAAAAGCTGGAGCTTGATTGCGTGGTTACTCTTTATAAGCCCCCACGTCTTCTTGTCGAAGACAAGAGTGGGGGCAGCTTTTACCTGACCGAGCAGCATCACGAGATTTATTCCGTCCAGGGGCCGGACTTTCAGCCGCCGTTGAATTCCATTCGGATTTCGGCCCTGGAGCCGCAAGGCAAGTTCGTCTGGCAATTGTCGGGAGAGCTGTTTAGTGTATTGGAGGGGGCGGAGCAAGTTGGTGCCTTGCCAATTATGGCAAATCGCTACTTTGCGGAAGCCATACTAAATATAACAACGGCACCGGTGCGTTTTTTAGATAAGTCGTTTGCGTTTACCAAAGGGACAAAGCCGGTCAAAATAGAAGGACAATGGTATGAGCCAATTGAACGAGAGAAGATTCTTCGAGAGAAGATTCTCGTTGATGATATTGCTGACCTTCCATATTGGCCTAAGGTCGTCTTCTACCAGAACACCGGCACCGCTCGTGTTGATATGCTTTGGTTTGTTGCGGCTGATGAGAAAAAGTTTTTGGCAGCTCGCGGCTATGACTATAAAGAGGTTGAAAAAGGGAGTATTTTAGTTCCTACGAAGATAGAGATATTTAGAGCTGATGCCAACAGTGTTATGCTGAAGCGGCTGGTTAAAATAGACTATTACCGGTTAAGGGCCGCGGAGTAGTCACAGAAGGCGGGGCCTGCTGTCCGCTAAAGAAGATTGCTGAAAGTCCGGCCATCGGACGGAATGTCGATATCAGGCGGATGCAGGGGAATAAAAGATAAGCACGAAATTCGGGTTTCGGATTTATACGTATCACGTCGTACGATTCACGGTTTTTGCCGGCGTTTGTAAATTTTTTTTCAATCCGTCCGGGGGCCGCCCGTCAGTCCACTTGGGAACACCTTACGGCGGGCTCCCAAGGGGGACTTTCAGCTTCTCATATCAAATAAGTAAGGCGGGCTTTTTAACCCGTAGTAAGGGCGGTTCGCGAACCGCCCCTACCTAACGTTACCTGTCCTGGTATTGTGATGATTATCGGGCTTGTCCGTATGTCCTATGGACTCCGCCGCAAGGCGTCCCTCGGCGGACTTACGGAGGACTCCCAAGGTGAACGCACCTGTTCCCTAAGGGGCAGGCCGATAGCTCTCACACCGTTAGAAAAGGTACTATTATGAGACCAGACGGCGGGTAGCTTGTTTCTAACGGGGTGAACAAATCCCCCATTTTAAGCGTATGCTACATTATTGATTCTTCCCCATAACAATTGTCCCGCACCAAAACGGCGTGAGCCGATGCTCTTTTGGTGCTGGACACGCCTGATTGGTGCGGGGAAAAAGCTTAAGCGAACAGGGTGTTGAACCGATAATTTCATCGGACTCGTCTCGGCGAAGGCCGAGGCCGTAGCAGGATAGAGTCATATATCACGCCCCTAAGGGGCGGAATCGTACTGCGTACATTTTTCGCACCTGTGCCCCTTAGGGGACAGACGAAGGTGCAGGCAATATGGCAGAAGGACGACTCACACGAATATCGGTGTCTTTTGGGAGTCTTAGCGATATGAAAATGGCAAAAGAATTAAACGCAGAGAACGCAGAGAAAAAACTAAAATTAAAAAAACTCAGCGGGCTCCGCGAACTCGGCGGTAAAAAATGCTCGTTTCTCATTTTTTGCCTTCTATTAACTGGCTGTGGCAACAAGTTTTTTGACCCGACGCAAGTAGGCAGGTTCCGTCCTGTACCGGCGGTGAATGTGATATTGGATTCGCTGAGTGTGGCAGAGGAGGCGCCGTCGGCCTGGGAAGGAGCGGAAGACCCCAGGCCGATGGATGTCATGGCATACGAGACCGATTATGTGTTTGGTTCCGGAGATATCGTCAGGATATCCATTTTTGAGCTGCTTACAGAGGAGGCTCCATTTGAAAGAGATTATGTTGTTACCGAGACCGGCAGGATATCCATACCGGAAGTTGGGGTAGTTGATGCGGCGGGGCTGACTGAATCGCAACTTGAAGAGGAGATAAGGCAAATCCTTGAGCCGAGCATATTAAGGGAGCCGTTGGTTACCGTAATCTTGATGAGGTCACAACAACGCACATTTTCAATATCGGGTAATGGTGTGCCGATTCCGAGCAGATACCAGATTCCGCGGTATGATTTCAGATTGCTCGATGCGCTTGCGACAGCAGGGGGGATAAGCCAGTTTAACATAAGCTACATTTATGTTTCGCGTTCTGTTACGGGCAAAGAAGCGATAGCTGTCCTTGGGACTCCTGACGGAGAGCCGATTGAGCCGGAGGTTACTAAGCCGGAGGTTACTAAGCCGGAGTTTCCTGAGCTGGAGGAGCCGAAGGAACGGATTAAACCCGAACAGGAAATGCTGGAGATAATTGCACCACGGGCAAAAGGGCAGCGGTCGGAGAATAAATTGGTTATAGCTTCGGCGGAGATGATAACGGATAAGGAACTTGCTGAAGTAGCTTTGCCGAAAGGTTTTGAGCCGTCAGCCGATGGCGGCCGGAGGGACATCAAGGACGTGCTGGATGTACTGGAATCATCCCTCAAGCCGGCTGGTCAAAAGACGATAGATAAGCCAACAGATACAGGTGAGCCAACAGATACAGGTGAGCCAACAGATACAGGTGAGCCAACAGATGAGGAGAAGAGAGGCCGTACCGAGTGGATTTTTCGGGACGGCCAATGGGTTCCGGTGCAGGTCGGTCGGCCGGAGCCGGCGGAGCCGGTGATTAAGGTCGAGCCGGAGAAAGTAACCGAGCCGCTCAAGGAGAAAGTGCCGGCGGATTTCGACTGGGACCAGATAGGAGCCGGAGGAGTGCAGACGCGGGTTATAAAGATTCCTGCCGACAGACTGGCTGCAGGTGACCCCAGGTATAATATTGTGATAAGGCCCGGTGATAGTATCCAGGTACCTGTTGACATTATCGGTACCTGCTTTATTATGGGTAATACTAACTTTCAAGGTGAGATCAATCTTACAGGCCGACCGATGACTTTGAAGATGGCTATAGCTGCGGCGGGCGGCCTGGGACCTCTGGCGTGGCCAAAACGCTGTGAGGTGGTAAGGAGAATCGGAAAGAACAAAGAAGAAATCGTAATGGTGGATTTGGATAAAATCGCACGAGGCGAACAGCCTGATTTCTTTATTAAGCCGAACGATTTGATCAACGTCGGCACACATCCGACCTCCAGGTGGCGTGCGGTTTTGAGAAATGCATTCAGGGCAACTTACGGATTCGGGTTTGTTTACGACCGTAATTTTGCGGATAGAGATTACTATACCCGCAGGCCTATACCCAACTGGTTTTAATAGTCTTGAATTTTGAGTTTTAACTGAACACTCAAAACTAATTGGTTATGGTGGACAAAGAATCGATCATTGACAAAGGATTATTGAAATCAGGAAATAAACAAGCATCAATTGAAAATAATCAATCGTCAGGTGCAGCTTGTGGTTTCCCTTTTGCAGGGTCCCCTCGGACAAGCTGGCGTGAACTGGGCGTGCATAATTACGTCAAAATGTTGATA
>DAOVNI010000138.1 GCA_030630315.1 Phycisphaerae bacterium
AGCTTCACATGCTGGACCTTCGCAGTGATTTTGAGCGAATTCTTGACTATTTTTGCAGTGAGTATAAGCGAGGCCGGACGCCCAATCCGTGCGTTTTCTGCAACAGGTATATTAAATTCGGGAAATTGTGGGATTTTGCACGGGACAATGGAGCGCAGCTGCTTGCCACCGGGCATTATGCAAGGATTATTGAACGTAATAATGACGCGGGGCTTTATGAGGCAGCCAATGGGGCCAAAGACCAGTCTTACGTTTTGTCAATGATTGATAAGGATATACTGCCTTATGTCATTTTCCCGATGGGTGGCTATTCCAAGGGCCAGACGCGAGAGATGGCAGCGAAGCTCGGATTAGGCACTGAAGAAAGACAAGAGTCCCAGGAGATATGCTTTATACCCAACGATGATTATGCCGCTGTACTTGAGCAGCGGTGTCCGGAAGTTGTCCGCAAGGGAAATATTATCGATAGCAACGGCAATATTCTGGGTGAGCATAATGGCGTGCATAGATTCACCATCGGTCAACGGCGAGGGCTGCGAGTTGCAATGGGCAAGCCCTACTATGTTGTGAAAATTGATGCCGAAAGTAATACGGTTACACTCGGCCCGAAAGAAGAAGTTACGCACAGGCAACTTCAGGCAACAGGGGTGAATTGGCTTACCAGTGAGCCGGTGTCGGCTTTTCGGGCAAAGGTGAAAATACGCTACAACGACAGAGGTGCTTCTGCGACGGTTTCTCCGCAAGACAATGGTGTTTTCGTTGAGTTCGATGAGCCCCTGGCGGCGATAACGCCCGGGCAATTAGCTGTTTTCTACGTTCAGGAAAGAAGTGGCAGCAGAGTTGTCGGTGGTGGGTGGATTGAAAAAGTAGCTGATTAATAGCATTGGCTTTCGATTATGCAGGCAAACGATGACATTTTAGACTTGCTCAAAGAAAAAAGAGCGCAGGCAGCGCGGACGGCGCGGCGAGGAGTAATATTGCAGCCGGGCGCGATTGGCGATTGTATATTAACTCTGCCGTTAGCCGAGTTTATGAAAAACTGCCTCGGATTGGGCGGGATTGATATCCTCGGTCATACCGAATATATTGGCATTTTGCCGGGCAGGACTTGTGTTGATGGAATTCGTTCCATAGATTCAATAGATTTGCATCGATTGTTTGCTGAAACAAAGGCGTTTAACCTTGCGGACGGTGACCCTTTGATAAACGTTTTTGCCGACTATGCGTGGATTGCAACATTTCTGGGTGAGCCGAACAGCAGCTTTGAAGAAAACCTGATTTTCACTGCGAATTGCAGCCATAGCGCGGAAGTTATAACATTATCGATGAAGCCGCCAAAAGACTTCTGTGAACATTTGGCCGACTTTTATATAGAGCAGTTTATCGACCAAAGCGGTCTGTCTTTGCAGCGCTGGCGGGTTCGGCGTGGAGAGCGTTTAATAAAAGCGACCAAAGCGGACGTAAACAGGGGCAGAGAACTGCTGGAAGAAATAAACGTTGATTTTTCTGAGAAACTTGTGGTAATTCATCCCGGCAGCGGCGGACTGCATAAATGCTGGCACCTGGATAATTTTCTGGCTATAGCCAAAGAGCTTTCTTTCGGAGGTGTCGAGGTGATATTTTTGTTAGGGCCGACTGAGCTGGACAGATTCACCCCCCTGCTTTCTTGCGAAAGCAAGAAGGGGGGGACAATTAAGAAAATAACCCCCGCAGTTTTGCTTCGCAAAATCGAAGCAGCGGGGGCAAGATGCCTGAGGGATTTGTCTTTGACGCAGGTTCTGGGGCTTTTGAGCTGTGCGGATGGGTTTGTCGGCAATGACAGCGGGATTACGCATTTGGCGGCGGGATTAGGAGTCAAGACGTTAGCTGTTTTTGGCCCGACTAAACCGGCTGTGTATGGCCCCATCGGGCCGGCTGTAACAGTATTTGCAGACAGTACCGCAGCTTTCGTCAAGGAGCCCTCGGCAGCCTTACAGCAGGAGCTTCTGGATGTTTTGATGGCGTGACGTTAGAAACAGGATAGAGCTACGGCAAGTTGGCCGTTGGCCTTAGGGGTTGACCAGGTCTGGCTTGTTGTTATAATAGCTCTGATAATAAATGCAAAAATCAAAGATTAAAAATTAAAATTGTGGAATCACCGCGAAGCGGTGATGACTTCCTTATTTTTGCATTTTGCTCTTTGATTTTTGAATTTTCCTTTGAAAGGAATTTATATGCAAGAAAGAACTTTGGGCAAATTAGCTGAATATGTGGGTGGGCGAGTTGTCGGCGACACGAACGTAATAATCAAGTCCGCCTCGACACTTGGCCGGGCGGCCGAGGGAGATATTAGCTTTCTGGCCAACCGCAAATATGAAAGGCAGCTGCGGACGACCAAGGCAAGTGCGGTAATCGTAGGCAAAGAAACAGCGAATACGTCGGTTCCTCTTCTGGTAGCCGAGGACCCTTACTATGCTTTTATGCAGATTATGGTGCTGCTGCACGGCCATCGCAAACACAAAAAGATAGGAATCAGCCCGCGGACGTCAATTTCGGATAGTGCGAAGGTTGGTGCAGACTGCCAGATTCATGATTTTGTGACGATAGCCGATGAGGCAAAGGTAGGGGACGGCTGCATAATTTATCCCTGTGCGTACATCGGGCAGGGTGTCCAGGTTGGCAATGACAGCATAATATATCCCAATGTTACCATTTACGACGGGTGCAAAATAGGTAATCGTGTGATTGTAAATGCGAATTCGACAATCGGCGAAGACGGGTTCGGTTATGCCAGCCATAAGGGCGTACATCACAAGATACCACAGATTGGTATTGTGGTTATAGAAGACGATGTGGAAATCGGGGCCTGCTGCGGAATCGAACGAGGGACGCTCGGCGATACCGTCATAGGCCAGGGCAGCAAGCTGGGCGACCTGGTCACGATAGGACACGGGGCAAAAATCGGTGCACATTGTTTGCTTGTAGCTCAGGTAGGTGTTGCCGGCTCGACCACCCTCGGTCATCACTGCATAGTCGGGGGACAGGTTGGTATTGTGGGTCATATCACTATCGGAAACAATGTTACAATTGCAGCTCAGGCCGGTGTTATTAATAACATTCCGGACGGCAAAGTGGTGCTGGGTGCACCTGCCGTCGAGGCAAACCAGGGCAAGCGGGCGTACAGCATGATACAATATCTGCCTGAGATGCGGCAAAATATTCGTAAGCTCGAAAGTCAAATTGAACAAATTGCCTCATCAATCGAATTTGATTCTGACCCGCCGCCCCGTCTTGCGTCGGGAGACGCGGGGGCAGGGGAGCCGGCCGGATAAAGAATGCAAAAATCAAAGATTAAAAATCAAAATTGTGGAATCGCTGCAAAGCAGCGATGACTTCCGCCGTAAGGCGTCCTGCGGACTTAATTTTGCATTTTGATACGCCTGTAAGAAACGTATGTATCCATATTTAATTTTTAATATAAGAGTGTTATGAATATTCGATTTCCGATTTTCGGTTTTCAATTTTCAATTTTCAATCGTGGGTCGTCAATCGTCAATCCCCCCTGCTTTCTTGCCCGCCGCCCCCCCACGTCTTCTTGTCGAAGACAAGAGTGGGGAGAGACGCGGGGGCAGGCGAAAGCAAGAAGGGGGGACTGTTCAGAAGTGCTTGGCTTGATTGCAGGAGGGGGCAGATTGCCCTTTCTTGTAGCCGGCGGTGCTAAACAATCGGGATTAAGAGTGATTTGCGTCGGGTTGGCGGAAACGGCTGAGCACAAGCTGGCTGAGGAAGTTGACGTGTTTTACAGAGTTGGGCTTGCCCGGCCGGGAAGCTGGATACGAAAGTTAAGAAAACACGGCGTCAGCAGAACGGTTATGGTCGGGCAGGTTGCCAAATCGCAGCTTTTTACGCCCTGGCGAATCCTGCGGTATCTGCCCGATTGGCGGGCGTTCAGGATATATTACTGGCGGCTGCGGGGCAAAGACAAACTAACGGATTTGGTTTTGTGTGCCATAGCCGACGAGCTGGCAGCCGGCGGGATAGTATTGGAGAATTCGACAATGTACTGCAAGGAGCATCTGGCAACGGCGGGCGTGATGACCAAAGCACAGCTGCGCCCATCAGTCGAGGATGACATTGAATTCGGCTGGCAGATAGTTAAAAAGCTCGGCGAGCTGGACATAGGCCAGGCAATCGCAGTGAAGGAAAGAGAAGTAATCGCCATTGAAGCGATAGAAGGTACGGCCGAGATGATTGAGCGTGCGGGCCAGTTTTGTAAATCGGGGGGCTGGACGCTTATCAAAACCTCGAAACCAAACCAGGATATGCGATTCGATGTCCCGTGTGTGGGACCTGATACTATTAGAAGTTTAGCTGAAAACGGCGGCAAATGTCTCGTGGTGGAAGCGGGCAAAACGATAATTATTGACAAGCCCGAAACAATTAAGCTTGCCGACCAATTGGGCATAACTATTCTGGGGCGCTAACATCTTGGACAGCGGTTTTGATAAAATACGACGGAATAACTGCACGCTATTTATCAACAAGAATTTTCGCAACGACAATCTTGAACAGGTCTTATTAGCCGGTGAAAAAACGCTGCAGGAACGTTACCAGTTGACACCTGTCTTCTCATCAGATACTTCCCGTGTACATAAATTCACTGTCAGGTTTGGCGGCGTTGAGAGAGGTGTCTATTTTAAGCAATATCTTTGCAGGTCGGTTTGGGATTTTATTAAACATCTTTTGCGTCCCAGTCGTGCCAGGCGGGCCTTTAAGGCAACGCTGATTCTGGAGAAAAATGGTTTTGAGGCCCCTGCCGTTGTTGCAATGGGTGAATGGAAATCCGATTTTTTTAATAGAAGAAATTTTCTGGTAACCCTTGAGGCTGAGAATACAAAACCGATTTATCAATTTATTCCTGAGGGCCAGGAAAACTTAACCAAAGAGCAGTTGCGAGCTAAATGCGAGCTGATACGAGCATTCGGGCGGACAGTTGGTAGAATGCACGCTGCAGGTATTTTTCACGGCGATTTGAAACTGGTCAATGTCTTGGCAAGACAGGAGAAGAACGGCTGGCGATTCTTTTTCATCGACAACGAGCGAACGAAAAAGTTTTATAGGCTGCCTCCCTGGCTGCG
>DAOVNI010000055.1 GCA_030630315.1 Phycisphaerae bacterium
AAGGTTGGGTGTACGTCAGGCGCAGACATCTTGACGCGAATCCAAAATCACTGTTGACCTCGACTATCGGCCCAAACGAATTCCATCTCTACAAAAGTAATGACCACAAAGGAAATTTTCTTGAGTGTATCAAGTCACGGGCAGAAACTGCCGCCCCCGGTGAAGTCGGCCATCGCTCATGCACCGTCTGCCTGCTGGGCGAGATTGCTATGAGGCTTGGCAGGAAGTTGAAATGGGACCCCGAACGGGAGCAATTCACCAACGATGCGGAGGCGAACCGGATGGTTTCCAGGCCGATGCGCAGTCCCTGGCACCTATAACATTGGTAATTGGTTATTGAGAATTTAAGGGTTACGAGATGAAGTACTGGGGAAGACTTGTTGGCGCTGCGTTGATAGTCACAGTGTGGAGCATTCCGAACGCGGCAGTCCTTGGGACTCCTTACGGAGAATTGGGTGCCGCCAAGCAGAACGCTCCGCAGCAGGTGGCGGCAAAGCTTGAGAAGAATCAGGTCACAGTCACCATCAATGGAAAGCCATTCACGTGCTACAAGTTCGCCGCATCGCAGAAGTATCCGTATTTCTGGCCGGTGAACGGGCCGGCATCGGGCAAGTCCATCACGACCGAAACATCGCAGCCGTATCCACACCACCATTCGCTGTTCTTTGGCTGCGACCGCGTCAACGGCGGCAACTACTGGCAGGAAAGCAATGAACGCGGACAAATCGTCTCGCGCGGGCCGAAGCTCATCAAGGCCCCGGGCGACCGCGTCATCTTCACAGATGAATGTTACTGGCAGCAGCCCGGAAAGGAGCCGATTATCCGCGATATGCGGAAAGTTGTCATCACGGCACCAAATGAAGAGGTTCGGTTTATCGATTTTGAAATCAGTCTTGAGCCGTTGACGGACATCCTTATCTTAAAATCAAACCATGCGCTGTTTTCGGCTCGCCTTGTGCCTGAGTTGAGCGTCAAGTCCGGTGGCACGCTGGTCAACGCCGAGGGCAAGACCGGCGAGAAAGGCACATGGGGCGTGGCCTCGCCATGGTGCGACTACAGCGGCACGCGCGGCGGCGTTACCGAGGGCATCGCCATTCTGCAGCATCCGCGCAACCGCTGGTTCCCGGCCAAATGGTTCACGCGCGACTACGGTTTCTTCTCACCGACCCCGATGAACTGGCTCAAAGATGGCCGCCTGGAACTGGCCAAGGGCGAGACACTCACGTTGCGCTATCGTGTCGTAGTCCACGCCGGTAATGCCAGGTCAGCGGATATAGAGGGCATATTCAAACGATACAAAAAGACTGCTGATACCGCGACGAAAGGCGACTGCCGGTAAACAATTCGGAGTGTATGTTGCAAACCATTCTACAACTGCTTTGCGCTGACGCCGCTCATATTGCTCAAACTTTTCGCCACTCTCGACCATCGGATTCAATAAGACTATCGGCCTCGGCAAAGCTGTCACTGCCCGCAGCATATTCGTAAGGCGCCGCATCATCGTTTTGCCAGGCCTCGAGCACAGGCGTTAATAATTGCCAGGCAATTTCCACACTGTCATACCTCGTAAACAGCGTTTGGTCACCAACCATACAGTCCAAAAGCAATCTCTGATATGCTTCGGGCATCTCAACTCCGAAGACACTCTGATAATCAAAATTCATATTCAGTGTGCTCATACAAATCTTTGAGCCGGGTCGTTTTGCCTGAAAGCTCAAGGAAATCCCTTCCTCCGGCTGTATCTGCAAGACAAGAACGTTTGGCGGCATATCGCCGAGGCCGGCCGAGACAAACATCGAATGCGGAACTTTTTTGAAAGTGATAGCAATCTCGGTATCCTTCCTGACAAGTCTCTTGCCGGTTCGCAGATAAAAAGGAACGCCCTTCCACCGCCAATTGTCCATAAACAACTTTGCAGCGACGAAAGTCTCAGTTTTTGACCGGGGGTTTATGCCGGGTTCTGCTCGATAACCGACAACCTTCTTGCCGTTTATCGAGCCGGGGCCATACTGACCCCGCACAATAAAGCTGTCGAGCTCATCCAGTTTGAAAGGACGAATCGACCGCAAAAGCTTGACTTTCTCGTCACGAACGTGGTCTGCCTCGAAAGACGTGGGCGGCTCAATTGCCACCAGAGCGAGCATCTGAAGCATATGATTTTGAAACATATCGCGAAGCGCACCCGCCTTGTCGTAATAACTGCCGCGATGCCCAACGCCTATCGATTCAGCTATGGTGATTTGAACGTGGTCAATGTAATTGCGGTTCCATATCGGCTCAAAAATCGCATTCGCAAAACGAAACATCAAGATATTCTGAACGGTCTCTTTGCCGAGATAATGGTCTATGCGATAAACTTGAGATTCATTGAAACATCGATGGATTATCCTATTCAATTCAACAGCGCTTTGCAAATCTCTACCGAAGGGCTTTTCCACAACTAATCTGACTCGCTGCTTCGAAGCGGGTTCGCCGGGGCAGGACAATCCTGACGAACCAAGCCGTTCTACTATTGTGCTGTATAGAAAGGGAGGAACAGCCAGATAAAAAACGACACTGCCGTCGACCTTATGCTTTTTGTCTAATTCAGCGAGCTTAATTTTGATGTTGTCATAAAACAAAGTGTCGCTGTAATCACCGCTTATATAATAAAGCTTATCGGTAAAAGATTTTAGTTCCTTTGCAGATATACCGCTGGAGTTTTCTTGTATTGCTTGTTGTGCGCTTTGCCGAAACTGCTCACTGATAAGCTTTTTTCTCCCCACCCCTAACAGATAAAATCGTTCGTCAAGTAAACCTCGCTTAAAGACTTGGGCAAGGGCTACAAGCAATTTTCTGCGGGTGAGGTCTCCAGATGCCCCGAAGACCACTAAAGCGGTGGCTCCAGCCGCCACTTCCTCACAAATAATATCCTGCGAGGTTACGGATAGTCGAACTTCCTGCACAGCAACCGCTCCTTATTTCGTTTGGTATCGAACAATGTACCTGGTTTTCCTGTAACCGCGTTTAATCTTCAATCGGCTCAAACTCATCTTTGCCGGCCCCACACTCCGGACAGACCCAATCATCCGGCAGATCTTCAAAAGCAGTGCCAGCTTCCACATCGTTCTCCGGGTCACCCACATCCGGGTCATAAATGTATCCGCACATAAGACATTTGTATTTCTTCATATTTCTCACTCCTTCTTCCCCCTGCGTTTTTGGTTTTATCTTGATGTATGTTGCAGCAGTCTTGGGGGTCCTGCCCTGCTTAATATCGCGGTAGTAGGCGTACGTCATAGGTTGTTTGTCTCCATCAAGCGTTTCGCACGCTACTATTTTTGCGATAAATAACGTGTGCGTTACAACATCAATACTTCGAGCAACTTCAGCCTCAAGAAAAGCCACGGTGCTATCCAAAACTATCGGCACGCCCGTCTGACCTATCTTATAATTTACCTGCTCAAATTTGTCTATGTCTCTGCCGGACCTAAACCCAAACCTACCGATAAAAGGCATCGGCGTCTCTTGAGAAAGAATAGAGACCGTAAAGACTCTGCTGTCGGCAATGTACTCGTGGGTTAAACTTTGTATATTAAGACTCATCGCCACCATTGGTGGCTCAGGCACCAGTTGAAATACCGTATTGACAATACAGCCATTGAATCTATTGCCCTTTTTTGAGCTGACTATACACATTCCATAGCTCAATTTGAACAATGATTCTAAATCCAACATCTACATCTCCTGAGGCAGTTTCGCCATTTCTGTTGGTCCGGCGTGGAATTCATTGGGCTATTGCAAAGCTTTCAACTTTCTCAGCAAGGTAGTAATATGGCTCAATTCCTCGATGATAATCTCTTCCACTTTGTCCCTGCCTGCCTTTACGGGCACTAAGGCCTTTAAATTCAGATAGAAAACAACCGAATCCTTTTCAGAATTTACAGCTATGTCAAGAATCTCCTTTATCGTCTCGCTGCCGGTCAGTTTCGTGGTCGGGCCTATTCTGCCTTCCATACCACGAGCATCAGCCATTACCTGCAGATACATTGCCGCTTGATTATCAGGGTCGAAAATCATCGGTTCTTTTTCCCGGCCGCTCAGCTCTTTTCTCATTTCCACAAAGGTTTTCAGATGCTCATCCTCCATAGTGGCCGTATCGAGCAACATCTGTTTTGTTTTCTTGTCTGATGCTTTTTCCGCTGCTTCGCGATAATACTTGGCGCCGTTTCTCTCAATTTCTTCTGCCATTTCAAAGATTTCGTCTGCATTAAAAGTAATACCCATTATCCTTCTCCCTTCCACAATCCGTGAACGTTACAATGCTCGCGTGCAGTGACTGTACCTGGCTCCACGCCGAATTCTGCTTCAGGTGCATCGCCGGGGTTGAGGAACTGTCGATACGCCTTGCCGTCAGCGAGAATCTCAATCCACTCAATATAGTGTTTGTCCTCCATAGGATGAGGAGCGCTGCCGACCTTTACTTTGATGCCGCCATCAACTTTTTCAATCACAGGCACGTGCTTCTCCTTACCCTCGTCAGCCGTCTTTACAACAAGGTTTTCCATCGGCTGACCACAGCAAACCAGCTCCCCCGCCCCGCCGTGAAGCACTTCCACAATGTTGCCACACACCATGCATTTATAGACTTGAAGTTTCTTAGCCATAATTTTCCCCTTTCGAAATTTTACAGTTCTGATTTTTCATCCTTAATATAGCGTTAAAAAAAGTTCCTGCTCTAACTGGAGATTTTAAGCTCCTTGTGTTTGTCCAGAATCTCATCAGCCAGCTTGTCCAGAGCCATAAAATCATCATCTTTAGGATGGCCCTTCGCTATCACCGGCGTAAGGATTTCTACTTTAAGGTTTGGCATCAGACCAGTAAGCTGCTCGACCATCCTGCCGCCCCACCCATAGGAGCCGATAATCGAAGCGAATTTTGTTTTCGGCCTGAGTGCGTTTGCCAAAATCGCAGCGTATGCAACTTTTGGGTGTGCTCCTGTCAAGACAGTAGGCGAGCCAAGCACGATTGTGGCTGCGTCGACAAGCGACATCGCCAACTTACCAATATCAGTCACCCCAAGATTGAACTGCTTGACCGTAATACCTCTTTCAATCAAAGCGTCCACAAAATGTTCAACCATTTTTCTTGTGCTATCGTGCATTGAAATATACGGCAGCACCACTTCGTTCTTGACCTGGTCGCTGACCCAATCTTTGTACGCATCGATAATAAACTCGGGCCTGTCATAAACGGGGCCATGACTTGGAGCAATCATTTCAATTTCCAAAGCCTTTATTTTTTCGAGATTCTTTTTTATAGGCGCCCTGAAAGGCATCATTATCTCTGCGTAATACCTCTTAGCCGCCTCATAAACAACCGCTTCATCGTCCACAAACAGGCCGCTTGTTGCAAGGTGCGAGCCGAAGAAATCGCACGGGAAAAATATTTTGTCCTCCTGCAAATATGTGCCTATAGTCTCCGGCCAATGAACCCATGGAATATAGAGAAACTGCAGTGTCTTATCGCCCAGCGAAAGCGTCTGACCATCATCGACAGTGATGAATTTGTCCTCGCTAATGTTCAATAAGTCGATAAGCATACCCTTGCACTTCGGATTTGTTACTACCTTTGCATCAGGATAGAGCATTAATATATCCGGTATGCTGCCTGAGTGGTCCTGCTCAGCGTGGTGGGCAATGATATAGTCAATTCTGTCAACCCCAAGTTTGATAAGATTATCTATCAAGACAGTTGTCTTTGTTGGGTCAACAGTATCCAGCAGCGCCGTCTTCTCGCTGCCCTTTATCAGATAGGCATTATAACTTGTGCCATCGGGCAGTGGAATCAGCTCGTCAAACAGTCGCCTGTCCCAATCAATCGCACCAACGAAATAAATGTTCGGTTTTAGCTGCCTCATTTTTCTACCCTCTCTTTGCAGGTGGTATATATCTTTTCAGCATTAAGGAAAGAGTTACTATCGTAACGGAACTCATAGCCATTGCAAGCCCTGCAAGTTCAGGCTTAAAAGTGATTCCAAAAAATGGATATAGTATTCCTGCCGCAACAGGAATCAATGCGGTATTATATGCAAAAGCCCAGAACAGATTTTGTTTTATCCTCGACATTACTTTACTGCTCAATTGCACCGCTGCAACAGCATCCATAAGGTCGTCTTTTATAAGTACTATCTCACCGCTCTCTATTGCTACATCTGTACCGCTGCCTAAAGCAATACCTACATCTGCCTGGGCAAGTGCCGGTGCATCGTTAATCCCGTCACCCACGAAACCTACTACCTGCCCTTTTTCTTGAAGTTTCTTTACCTCATTAGCTTTATCCTGCGGCAAAACCTCTGCTAATACTTTTTCTATTCCAATTAGCTTTGCAATTGTATTTGCAGTCCTTGCATTGTCACCGGTAATCATAACAACATTGAGATTCATACCTTTTAGCTCTTTAATGGCATTTTTTGTTGTTTTCTTTAATGTGTCGGCAATGGCAATTATGCCACATATTTCGCAGTCCCGAGCGATGAGTATTATCGTCTTTCCCTCGGTTTCAAGCTGAAGCATATTTTCCCCAACCTCTTTAGAATACGAAATATTTCTTTCTTTGAAAAGTGTTCTATTTCCTACAAGCACCTCGAATCCTTGAACTCTTGCTATTACACCTTTTCCCCCAAAGGTGTCAAAGTGTTTGTTCTCGGCCATCTCAATATCTTTTTCCCGCGCTCGTCTCACTATGGCCTCTGCGAGAGGATGCTGTGAATTCCTCTCAACACTTGCTACCAACTTCAGCAGTGTTCTATCATCAATTCCAATACCGATTATGTCTGTAACTTCCGGTTTTCCCATGGTTAGAGTTCCGGTTTTGTCAAATACCATCGTTGTCAGCTTCTCAGAGATTTCGAGGGCTTCGCCATTCTTGATGAGAATACCGAGTTCAGCCCCACGGCCGACGCCCACAGTCACCGCGGTCGGAGTGGCAAGTCCAAGAGCGCAAGGGCATGCGATAACAAGGACGGAAATCATACAAGTCAGGGCAAAAAGCAATGTATTAGCGAGAATTAAATACCACAGAACAAAAGAAAGAATTGCAATTGTCAGCACTATTGGAATGAAATAACTTACCGCTTTATCAGCAATCCTTTGAATAGGGGGCCGTGAGCCCTGAGCTGCTTTCACAAGTTCTATGATCTGGGACAGCACGGTATCTTTGCCTATTTTTGTCGCTCTGAATTTGATTACGCTGTTTTTGTTAATCGTCCCGCCAACAACACTATCACCTTTCTTTTTCAAAACTGGAATAGGTTCTCCTGTAATCATTGACTCATCCACGTAGCTCTCACCATCAATAACATCACCGTCTACAGGGATTTTTTCTCCCGGTTTTACAACTACCGTATCATTTATTTGAACATCCTCTATAGGTATTTCAATCTCATTGTTATCACGAATAACAGCAGCAGTTTTGGGTTGCAAACCCATTAGTTTTTTTATCGCTTCTGAGGTTCTTCCCTTTGCCTTTGCCTCCAAGTACCGTCCCATTGTGAGAAATGCGGCAAGAAGAACCGCTGTCTCATAAAACAAAAAATCCCTTGAAAGTATAAACTCAAAAGTACCTAAAATACTTGATACAAATGCGACGCCAATCCCCATAGAATACATTACATCCATATTCAGATTCCTGTTTTTGAGAGAACGGTAGGCAGCCCTGAATATAGGATGGCTTACATAAATAAAGGCAGGAGTTGAAACAACCAGCATTAGATACGCCATTGGAAAAGGAAGATGGACTGGAATATACTTAAAAACATACATAAGAATCATTAGAGGAATGCCTACGGCCAACCCGGCAATAACTCTGTTGCGTTTTTCTCTTAAATCCTTTTCTCTCGCCGCTTTTTCTAAATCTTCTGTTTCTTCTCCCTCCACCCCGAGCCATTGATAGCCGGCGCCTTCAATGGCTTTTTTCGTCTCAGCCATTGTTGTCATTACCGGGTTGTAGGTGATATATACTTTTTCAGCTCCCAGATTAACATTAACACTACTGATTCCATCCAGTTTTTTGAGTGCGCTTTCAATTGTTTTTGCGCAAGTAGCACAGGTCATACCCCCAATTTTCAGGGTGATTTTTTCATTTACCACCCTATACCCTGCGTCTGTAACCGCTTTTTCCAGGTCAGCGAGGTTCAACTTCGCAGACTCGTACTCAACCATAGCGGCCTCATTTCCAAGGT
>DAOVNI010000050.1 GCA_030630315.1 Phycisphaerae bacterium
ATGCATCGACGGTAGTCGGGCTTGCCCGAGCATTCGGCAGCGGGGCTATGACCAATTCGATAGATGAGCTCAAGAAGGCAGGCTGCATATTTGTCATTGGCTCAAACACGACCGAGGCCCATCCGGTGATTGGTCTTTATATAAAAGAAGCGGTGATGAAAAATGGGGCCGAGTTGATAGTGGCCGACCCCCGTAAGATTGACCTGGTTCGATTTGCCAGGCTGCATATCGCTCAAAAGCCGGGCACGGACGTAGCGCTTATTAATGCGATGATGAACGTAATTATAGAAGAAGGATTGCACGATAAGGCCTTTATCAACGAGCGGACGGAGGAGTTTAAAAAGCTCGAACCTGTATTGAAAGACTTTACTCCCGAAAGAGCGGAAGGCATTACGACAATTCCTGCGGAAAAAATTCGCGCAGCAGCGAGGTTGTACGCCAGGGCTGAGACCGCCAGTATCATTTACAGTATGGGCATCACTCAGCATACGACAGGTACTGATAACGTGCTTTCGTTAGCTAATCTGGCAATGCTTACGGGTAATGTGGGCGCCGAATCGACGGGCGTCAATCCTTTGCGTGGACAGAACAATGTGCAGGGCGCCTGCGACCTCGGAGCGCTGCCTAACGTGTACCCCGGGTATCAATCCGTCGAAGATTCCCAGATACAGACCAAATTCGAGTCGGAGTGGGGGAGAAAACTTTCGTGCCGCACGGGACTTACGGTTGTCGAGATGATGCACGCGATAGAAGAGGAAAAAGTCAAAGCGTTGTATATAATGGGAGAGAACCCCGCTCTTTCGGACCCGAACCTGAACAGAACCAGAGAAGCTCTGGAGGAAGTGGATTTCCTGGTGGTTCAGGATATTTTCCTTTCAGAAACGGCTGAGTACGCCGACGTTGTATTGCCATCGGTCTGTTTTGCGGAAAAGGACGGCACTTTCACGAATACCGAACGTCGGGTTCAGCGGGTTCGAAAGGCCGTTGCTCCGCCGGGACAGGCCCGAAGTGACTGGGAAATCATCTGCGAGGTTGCGACGAAGATGGGGTATCCGATGGCATACGGGCGCGCCGACAAGATAATGGATGAAATCGCAACGGTCACTCCCATCTATGGCGGCCTGTCCTTTGAGAGGGTAAATTCGGTTGGGCTGCAGTGGCCCTGCCCGGACAAGGAGCATCCCGGCACGAGGTTCCTGCACGAGGGAACATTCAAAAGGGGTAAGGGTAAATTCCACGCGGTTGAATTTGTGGCAGCCGACGAGCTGCCGGATAAGGATTATCCTTTTGTATTGACAACCGGCAGGCAGTTGTATCAGTTCCATACCGGTACGATGACAAGAAAGTCAGCAGTCATCAATCAGGTTTCGCCGACAGGGTACGTAGAGATACATCCCGATGATGCGGCCAGACTTGAAATCAGCAGCGGTGAGAACGTTGAAGTAATCACTCGGCGAGGAAAGGTAACCACACCGGCAAGGGTAACCGGCAGCATCGAAAAAGGCTGGCTGTTTATGCCGTTCCATTTCAGGGAAAGCCCTGCCAATATGCTGACCAATGACGCATTGGACCCGACGGCCAAGATACCGGAATACAAGGTTTGTGCAGCAGCCGTTCATTTAGTTCGTAGTTCGTAGTCTACGAACTCATAACTACCAACTACGAACTACTTATTATAACCCGGCCATTTCCAAAACGGCGGCTACATGCCGTTCCCACCCCAAAGCCATAATATGAATTCCCTGACACAAATCCTTCAGCTCTCTAATCAGACGTGCCGAGATTTCCAGGCTTTTTTCGACTCTTTTTTCTTTGCCCGCACTGGTCAATTCATCAATAATCGAGTCAGGAACATAAACTCCTGCGACATTTGCATTCATAAACCTTGCCATACCGGGCGATTTCAAAAACACAATTCCTGCCATAACAGGCACCTTCAGATGCTCGACCTTTTCACAAAAGTTAGCAAACTTATCCACTTCATAAACCGCCTGGGTCTGGAAGAACTCCGCCCCGGCGTCGATCTTTTTCTCCATCTTTATAATCTGCGGCTCCAGCGGCTCTGCGCCCGGATTCACCGTTGCTCCCAGGGCAAATTGTGGCGGCTGACCTTCTAAATCATTGCCGGCCATATCTTTGCCGTTCATTAATCCCTTGGCTGCCGATAGAAGCTGTACCGAATCCAAATCGAACACAGGCATCGCCTCAGGATGGTCACCCAATTGCGGATGGTCGCCGGTAAGACACAATAGATTCTCAATGCCTAATACTGCAGCGCTTAAAATATCCGACTGCAAACTTAGCCGATTACGGTCCCGGCAGGTAAGCTGACATATCGGCTCGAAGTCTTTCTCTTTCAAAAGACGGCAGGTCGCCAATGAGCCAAGCCTCAATACCGAGCTTTGCAAATCAGTAACATTGAAAGCGTCGATCTTGCTTCGCAGGGGCTCCAGCTCATCTATTATTTTTTCAACTTCAATACCCTTAGGCGGCCCGACCTCACAGGTAATTACGAATTTGCCTTCTTTAAAGCGCTCAGTAAGTTTCATACCTTATCCTTTCACCGCAGAGTTCGCGGAGAACGCAGAGGTAATATAGATTTAAAAACATTATACTTTTAGTTTTTATTCTCAGCGGTCTCTCCGTAAGGAGTCCCAAGGACTGCGTTCTCGGCGGTTAAGTTTTTGTTTCTATGTCATAAAATGATGTTTCTCGCAAGTCCCTGGAAGGTAACATCTTGCTGTGGTCTCTGGCCTTGTGGAATTTCTTTAGATTTTCCAACCGCCCTATCTTTTCCAGCCGTTCATAAATCAACTGCCAGCCGCAATCTTTCTCCGAGTCAACTTCGCACTTGCCATCTTGCGCCCCCCCACAAGGCCCATTAAGCAGACTTTTGGCACAAAAAGTGATTGGGCAGATACCCCCGGTATAATCTAAAGCGCAGTCCCCACATGCCTGGCAGCGTTCATCCGCCGGCCAAAGCCCCTGCAAGCCGCCGAGGGACACAGTGTTTGCAGCAGGGTGCACGACCTTATCCACCACCTTAGCAACCGCTTGTACACCGACTCCACAACTCAGCACCAAGATAGACTCCGCTTGTTCAATCTTGTCCATCTCTCTGGCGAGCCTCGCGGCCACCAACACCTTATTGCAGAGAAAATCCACCAAAGCTGTGCCTGTCAGGTTCTTGCCTGCTTTTTCCAGCTCGGCTTTTATTGTCGAAAGTGCCTTTTCCCCGCCGGTTTCGCAGACTTCCGCACAACCATTGCAAGCCAGCAGGAAGATTTTCGATTCGGCGCCGAGCGACTCCAGCACTTCCTCTGTTGGTTTATTTTGTGTGAATAGCATCTTCAATTTCCTCAAGTACCATATCAAACAACTCTAAAGACCCCTAATTCGCTTCCTCGCCCGTCAAGTAGATGAACCGAGCAGGCCAGACAAGGGTCGAACGCCCGCACAATTCGGACGAGCTCAAAGGGATTATCTTTGTCCTTGACCTTCGTACCTATCAATGCCTGCTCCACTGCTCCGGGCTGGTCCTTATCATCTTTTGGTGAAGCATTCCAGGCCGTCGGTGTGATGACCTGATACCGGGCTATTTTCTTGTCCTTGATAGTTATCCAGTGTCCCACTGCGCCTCGGGGAGCTTCAGTTAAACCCGCTCCTTCGTCCTCATCAGGAATCTGGCTCTCGACGATAGTCGGCTCATCAGGCTTTAGCTCTTGCAGCCAGTCCGCCATAGCATCGGCAACGAGCTTGCTCTCTAAGGCCCTTGCTGCGTGTCGCCCAAGGACAGAATACAAAGCATCAACGCCGGCACCGAATTCACCAAGGACCGAATCAACCAACTTTTTTGTCATTGCGTCACCCTGCACATAATTGCTTACCATTCGTGCCAGAGGCCCAAGCTCGCAAACCTGGCCTTTATACCGCGGAGACTTGATAAATGAATATGCTTCTTTCTTTTTAAGCTCCGGCTTTGTTTCGCCTTGGGCAGGGTTTTTCCCTGAACTGGAATCTACATACCAGGAATGCTTTACGTCCTCGGTAATATTTTCCTTGGCAAACGGCTCAAGCTGCAAATCGGGCGAAACAACTCCACTCTTGAACAGCTTGCCGGTCGGCAAATCAAACCCGCCATAAGCAAGAAGCCTTCTGCAGCCTTTGCCAATCTCAAAATAATCGCCATAGACTTTTGCAACGGCTATCACATCAGGAACGTATGTATTATCAATAAAGTCGCGTATTTCATTCAATCGCCACAGGAAATTGGTTATTTTATCCTCGGTCGGTTTTTCGGTAACTCCGCCGGGAACAATGCCGACATTATGCGGCATCTTCCCGCCAAATATCGCCAGCATCTCCTGACATTTGCGTCTTATATCCAGCGCTCTTACATAATGGTTCACCAATTCAGCGTTTGCCTCACCGGTTACGCGATAATCACCCTCGTATCGCGGCACAAAGGGGGAAAGAGCCCCAAGGGCACCTGCCGCATCTACGTAATCCAGGGCTGCAAGATGGTAGAAATGCAAGATATGCGATTGCAGGAAGTTGGCGCCAAGTAAAAGGCAGCGAATAAGCTTACCGTTATCCGGGATTTTGTCACCCAGACCAAAAGCATTGTCGAGACACAATGCCGATGCCGTCGCATGAGAAGTGGGGCAGACGCCGCATATACGTTGGGTCAAACGATTCGCATCGCGTGGGTCCCTGCCCTGCAGGATTATCTCGAAACCGCGAAAAAGGGTCCCGGCGCTTTTAGCGTCTTTCACCACGCCATCGTCTATCACGGCCTCGATAGCCATGTGACCTTCTATTCTTGTTATTGGGTCAATCTTTATTTTTGTGACCATATCATATCCTCGAGAGTAATTTTCTCGTACATTGGAGACGTGCCATCCGGGAACTCCGGCTCAACGCACCCAAGACAGGGCGAGCCTGCCTTCACGCACCAACTTACGCCGTTGTTCCACTGTCTCAAAGGGCAATCGGCATAAGTGTAATGGCCCTTGCAGCCTAACTGATAAAGGCATCCGGGCTCGCCTAACTTTTGGGCGAATTTGCCCTTATCGAAGTCCGCCCGCCTGGGGCAGTTCTCGTGGATTAATTGCCCATAGAAAAGCTTTGGCCGGGCCAGGTCGTCCAAATCAAGGGCTTCGGCGCCGGAGAATAATATCACGGATACCGTACCTATAAACCAATCCGGGTGAAGAGGACAACCGGGAAGGTTTACCACCGGCGTCTCGATTCCCTTTTCGTCAAACACCGCCTTTACGCCCTTGCAGGCGGTAGGATTTGGCTTCGCTGCAGGAATTCCGCCGAAGGCGGCACAGGTGCCAAGGGCAATCACCAGCATTGCATTTTTCCCAAGTTCTTCAACACTCTGTTGAATGGTCAAATGCTTGCCGTCTTTCTCGCCGATACTGCCGTAGGCACCACCCTCTGCGGTAGGAATCGCACCTTCAACGATTAATATATAGCCGCCTTTGCGGTTCTTTTCGGTGTCTTTGAGAACCTCAATGACCGGCTCGCCCTGACCGGCCATTATTGTTGCGTGGAACAACAAATTAAGTTGATGGCCGGGCACCAGCTCATCCAGCAAAAGATTCTGGATTCTGGGGCTCACCGCATTCAAAACAGATACGGAACAGCCCGTACAACCCGCTCCCTGCAACCAAATTACCGGATATTTCTTTGTAGCCACTTCTGTTCCTTTCTATGTAACAATACCAGCGGCCCTTTTGGCCGATTCCACTGTGTTATAAAGCAGCATAGTTATTGTCATTGGGCCTACTCCACCGGGTACAGGAGTGATAAATGAGGCCTTTTCGGCCACCCGCTCGAAATCCACATCGCCCACAAGACGATAACCCCTCTTTTTTGTTGCATCCTCGACGCGGTTGACACCTACATCAATCACTACTACACCCTCTTTTACCATATCTGCCGTAATCGTATTGGGCCGACCGGCGGCAGCGATGATGATATCCGCCTGCCGCGTCTGATGAGCAAGGTCCTTGGTACGTGTATGGCAGACTGTAACAGTAGCGTTTCGGTTGGGTTGTTTTTGAATAAGCATATTTGCCAAGGGCTTGCCCACGATATTGCTCCGACCAACGATGACCACGTTAGCCCCCTCAATGGTTACCCCGCTACGAACCAGCAGTTGAATCACGCCGTGCGGCGTACACGGCAGAAACCCCTTTTCACCTACGACCATCTTCCCGACATTCATCGGATGAAACCCGTCCACGTCCTTATCCGGGTCAATTGCGAGAAGGACCTCGGCCTCATTAAGGTGTTTGGGCAAAGGTAACTGAACCAGAATGCCGTTGATTTTCGGGTCGTTATTCATCTTCTCGACCAGTGCCAACAAATCTTCCTGCGTGGTGTCTGCGGGCAGGCGGTTATCATCGGAATAAATCCCTATCTCCTCGCACGTACGCTCTTTTGCCGTAACATAGGATTTCGAAGCGGGGTCCTCGCCGACCAGGATAACCCCCAGTCCAGGTACAATCCCTTGTTCTTTTAGTTTGGCCACTTCCTCTTTTAGTTCCGCCCGCATGTCCGCGGCCACCTGCTTACCATCAATAATTTGTGCTGTCATCAGCTTTTACTCCCTTTATATTGCATATTACGACCGATCAGAACAGGCCTTGTACTTTTCCGGTTTTTACATCCACATCGATGCGGCGGAAAGCCGGGTTCGACGCTGTGCCAGGCATTAACTTAATTGCTCCGGCGACCGGCACGATAAAGCCGGCCCCTTTATAAACAAGAACGTCGTTGATTGGAAGCTCCCAATCGGTGGGTCTGCCCTTTATGTCCGGGTCGTGCGACAAACTGAGGTGCGTCTTGACCATACACGTTCCCAAAGTCTTCGAGGCCGGGTCAGCTTCCATAGCCTTGGCCTTTTCCAGGGCCTCGTCAGTGTAGGTTACGCCGCTGGCACCGTAGACCTCCCTGGCAATCAATTCAATGCGTTTTCTAAGTGGAGTCTCAAGTTCGTAAAGGAACTTAAAATCGGGTTTTTCTTTGCAGGCTTCAATTACTGCTTCTGCCAGCTCGATTGCGCCGTCGCCGCCCTTGAGCCAGTGTTCAGAAACCGCAGCCAGAGCGCCGTTTTTCTCAGCGACTTTGCGCACCAGCTCAATCTCGGCCCTGGTGTCGGTATAGAAGCTGTTGACACAAACTACCGGCCGGACTCCGCTTTTCTTGACTGTCTCGATATGAGCAATAAGGTTCGCACAGCCCTTTTCCAGCAATTCGAGATTTTCCCTGGTATATTCTTCGGCCAGTGGTATCCCCGGTTTCACGGCAGGCCCTCCACCGTGCATTTTCAGGGCACGGATAGTTGCGACGATAACGATGGCGTTCGGAGTCAGGCCGGACATCCGGCATTTTAAGTTCCAAAACTTCTCGAAGCCGATATCAGCCCCAAAACCGCTTTCAGTAACGTGGTAATCACCTAATTTTGTCCCGAGCATATCAGCGATAATGGAGCTTTGGCCGATAGCGATATTCGCAAAGGGGCCCGCGTGCACAAATACGGGCTGGCCTTCGATGGTTTGCAGCAAATTCGGGTTGATAGCATCGGCCATCCAGGCGGTCATAGCCCCGTCAACTTCAAGGTCGGCAGTGGTAACTTCATTGCCTTTCTTGTCGTAAGCCACCACTATCTTGGCCATTCGCTCTCGCAGGTCTTTTAAGTCCTTGGCAACTGCGAGGATTGCCATAATCTCACTTGAGACGGTGATGGCGAATCCGGACTCCATTTCGTAGCCATCCATCTTCCCGCCTTTGCCGATGGTGATATTTCGCAGCGCCTGGGCACAGAAGTCCATAACCCATTTCATTTGCACTCTTTCCGGGTCAATATCTATTCGCTTCAGGTGGCTTTTTGCCAGACGGGCGTCGTCATAGTTTCTTTCGTGCTGCATACGGGATGTAAGCGCGACCATAG
Source organism: Phycisphaerae bacterium (assembly GCA_030630315.1). Lineage (GTDB taxonomy): Bacteria > Planctomycetota > Phycisphaerae > Sedimentisphaerales > Anaerobacaceae > JAUVYQ01. Next base: position 7,967 of record DAOVNI010000050.1, read on the forward strand.
CGAGATTGTGGGCGTTTGTGATACAGTCAATATCGCCTGTAAGCCGGATGGAAAAGGGCGTCAGCGGAATGCACTGTGCCAGGCCTCCGCCGGCGGCAGAACCCTTGATATTGAATGTGGGGCCACCGCTGGGCTGGCGAATTGCACCGACAACGCGTTTGCCCAGCTTGCCCAGGCCTTCAATCAGGCCGATGGCAGTGGTTGTTTTGCCTTCACCCAGAGGCGTCGGTGTAATGGCGGTAACATCAATGTACTTTGCTGTTGGAACGTCCTTCAGCCGGGCGAGGGCTTTTTGATAGTCCACTTTGGCCAGCTTCCGGCCCATAGGAATCAGCTCATCGTCCTGCAAGCCCATCTCCTTGGCCAGTTGGCTGACCGGTTTCATACTCTCCTCGGCAGCTTCTGCAACCTGCCAATCCTTCATTTTTGTTGGGTCAAGCTTCATATAGGTCCTTCCTGTTAATTGTCAATTTGCAATTGTTTTTGGAAATCCATATTTTTATCG
>DAOVNI010000130.1 GCA_030630315.1 Phycisphaerae bacterium
CGAAAGCTCTTTATCCTTTGGTACCCCCAGTGCCTCCCACGTAAGCGGAAGTTCTTCACCTCCAACCTTGCGAAATGTCCCATACTCCGAATCCCAGTAACGCTTTGTGTGAATGTAAGCAGGGAATTGGAGTATTATGTGCGGGATATTTTCCTCTATCGAAAGTCCAGCCCGCATATGCTTACTTTTTACCACCATAGGCGCATCGGCTAAAAGGTACAAAAGCACTTCAGTCTCACCGGCGTTGACGGAAGAAATTTTAAGCGGATATACCATCTCCTTCGCAGCGAACGCAAAGCGTATCGGCTGAAGCTCCCCGACTTTAAGCTTCTTGACCTCATCACCTTCAAGTGCCTTACGGTCAATCCGCATAGCTACATATACCCATTTCTTCTTCGTGTAGTGCGCGAGCACGTCTTTGCGCTTTTCGGGAAAAGCATAGCCGTTGTTGTTCAGCCACTCACCGAGCGCACCTGCATCGCTCGCTGCCAGAATAGCGACGTCATAAACACCTACTATCTTTCGCTCAAGAACCGTTACCTTTGCTTCCTGCTCAGTTCCTGCCTGTTTGCCACGGTATCCCCACCGCCGGCGCAATTGTGTGTAGAGACTTATCTCGGCAAATGGGCTTTTCTCCGCATCGATGGCTGAAACCTTCGGCCTGGCTGGCAGAGGCACAATCCAGGCGAAGTCCTCCGCAGCTCCTTCGTACTTGACCTGAAGGACCATTATCTCTTTCCCCCCTTTCCAGTAGATGATAGCTTTTTGCGTAGGCTCATTCAGGTCCGCGCCTTTCTTCCAGACAAAGCAGCCGTCGGCGTGAAGACCCGCAGTCGAAAGCAGCACAATTAGTGGAACAAATATGATATGTCGTTTGGACAGCATAACTTTTCTCCGTATCTTAAACATAAAAACCTGACTACTAATTTGGACGCAGCAACCGGCGAAAAGTTTGACAAAAATAACAGTTTTTACAAATCTTTTACATTTTAAGCTAAGCAGGAGGACAAAAGTGAACAAATTGCTATGCTTAAATAGCGGCTAAAGGCAAAAAAGGCCGCGAGCGTAATACTCACGGCCCTTTAACCGGGCATGAGATTGTAAAAAACTGCTTAGAACGGCGGTGGGCCCGACTCAGTCGTGAAGTACCAGAGTGTACCGGTGGTTTTACCCCAGGCATTGACCTCATCGATACGCCAGTAGTACGTAGTACGTATAGTCATTGTGCCGGGATCGAACGTTTTAGCAGTCTGGTTGCCTATGAACGTACCCGGACTGGTCGTGCCGAAGTACACATCGTGCGATGTGGCGTAAAGGCCGGGTGTCCAACTTAAGTCAGCGGTCGCGGCGATGCCTGTTGCATTATCAAGTGGATTCGGATTGGTCGCCTGCTCAGGCAGTGGGGGGACGCCCGGAAGCCAATGTTCGGCAAACAGCGCGAAATCAGTAAGGGTGACGTTGCCATCGCCGCCAAGGTCGGCGCTCGAACACCACTTGTTTTGTAAATCGCAGCCGGTCTGGAGCCATTGTGCAACAAAACCGGCCAAGTCGGCCAGGTCCGTGTGGGCATCAGGTCTAAAGTCTACGTATATGGGATAATGGTCACTGTAAGTTGCGCGAAACTGGGCGTTGGTTTCTCCGTAGTGCTCGGGACGAATGACAAAAGTGGATTGGCTGGGTATTTTATCCTTTGCGTTCTGGGTGACATAACAGTGGTCGACCTGACGGCCACTAACGTCGGTGACATCGCCGTTTTGCTTCGGCAGCAAATGGAGGATGTTTCCCTGCTGCAGAGCTGGATGCGGGGGCGAACCGGGACTGCCATTGTGGTCGCCCATTAAGATTATGTCACGTGATTCGCCCGGCGTGTCCAAGAGTTCGATAATTCTGGCCCTAAGCCAGTTGCCTTCAGCGGTTCTTACACCGGCATCAGCATAATAACAGTGAATCCCTATGACGCGAAATGGCTCGGCATACATGCGTACCGGCCGGAAGACGCCACTAACCGGCTTTGAGAAATCCCTGCCGGGATAGAGAGTATATGGAGGATTTTGTAAACTTACCAATATTTCCGAGGAGAGTAATTCCACCTTGCTTTCATCATAAAGAAGAGCGTTCTCCATTCCTGAATAATACATCTCCCAAGAAGGACCTAAGTAGCTGCGAATCTGCTCCAAGAGAGAATCATCAAAGATTTCCTGAACGAGAAGGACTGATGCATCAAAAGTGAGAATCCTCTGGGCGATCGCAGTGATCTGCTGTTGAGTCCTGCGGGGATTACGTGTGCCGAGATTTTCTATGTTCCAAGAGACAATTCTGCGTGCCGTTTGTGGCGGCGGTGCAGGTATGTTGAGCTGGGCGTACTTATTGGAATCGCACGATTTGGCACAGTCAGCAAGAGAGACATCAGCATTCAGGGGGATGAGTGCAGACAGTACAATCGCTACCAATATAAGAATTGATACTTTTTGCACGTTACCTCCTTCTTGTGTTTTTCAGGATACGCCAGGAAAAGGCAAGCATACATAATGCTGCACAAACAGTGCTCTTTCGCCTTCCTGGATACACAGAATCATTTCTATATTATACAATTTCTCGCTGTTGAAAGCAATCACGATGATGACGGAATTTCAATAGCTTGACTATACAGGCGGTAGAACTATAGAGTTGAAATTGAGATGGAGTTTTTGATATTATAGGGCTTGAATTGTGCGGGAGTGCTTCAAAAAGAGTGCCAAAGCGTGAAGGAGCAACGTTTATGAAGTTAAATGGGAAATCTCGGATTAGAAAAGAGACTCTTCTTCGTTGCTGAGTCAGGATGTACTACCTTCTATGGGAGATCGCAGATTATGTTTATTCGACAAGTTTTTTGTGCAATTATTTCTTTGATCTTGCTTCTGAGTTCCTGTAGTTCAGAACAGACTGATTCAGAAACGACTCAATGGGGGATTTCGCCAACAGTTGAAGTGCCCGACGATCTGTATCAGGAAGGCGACATCGTTGAGACGGACGAATACAAGCCGTTCACGAAGAAGCTTACGGTCTACGGCATGATCCTGGTTGGCGGTAATGATATCTCCGATGACTTTATGAAGAAAGTCGCCAAAACCATCAAGGAGATGTTTCCGCAAGATGGGTCCATCGATGCGGTGTTGCCGGCGTTCTCTGCGATTAATCCGTGGTGCTTGAGCCGCCGTAGATAAACCGCATCCGGCCGACGTTAGGGACAATGGCAAATCGAGATTTGACAAACGGTCTAAAACCGCTGGGCCAATAGACGAACAAAGCTTTGCCTACCAGGTAGTCACGCGGGACAATGCCTTCGCGGTACAATCGGCCGTTATTCCCCTTCCCTTTTGCTCTCCACAGCCTGCAGTCCTCGCTGTTGGGACTGTTGTCACCCAGCACGAAAAATTCATCTTTTCCAAGAGGAATAGGATTACCTTCAGACGCCCTGTTGGGTGGGTCAGTTTTGGTGTAGTGAATATCCCTGAAAATCTCTATATGCGAAAGTGTTAGTTTGCCGGAGCCGAAAATTCCAACCTGCGGCTCGATATCTGTTATTCTCTCGCCGGCGCCTTCGGCAGCACGCCCCAGATCGTAAACTAATTTGTCGCCCCCAAATTCAAAAGTCAATTGATGGTCAACATTGGCAAATTTAACCAGCGTCGCTTTATTTATGGCTGGCGGCTCAATTGGCATACGTCTTTCTGTGGTTTTCCCATCCTTTTCGGTCTTTGTGATTGCCATCTCGCCTGTCAAATCGACCCAGGCTTTGTAACTGGTTTCATATTTACTCAGTTCCACGCCGATACGGCCCTGGAGACCAGCCGGGTGGACGTAGAAACGTACCATCAAATCGCTGCAATACGGCATACGCTGGTATTTTGTAACATCGTCATAAGCATACGTGGCTTTGAAATCATTGCCGATTGACGTGTCATAAATCAATGAATGGATTTGGTCGGCGCCGCTGTCCAAACAAAACAATGTTGGGTTATCTTCGTGAATTGTCCATTCTGAGTTCTCGATGTTGAATGGCTGCCGCCAGATATGGTTGGTATGGTCGTCAAACGACCTTTCTTGTGGTCGAACAGGCTGGTAGTCGTTATTATAGACCGGCATCCATAACTCATCCTGGACCTTGGGGGGTTTTCGGCTGATTTCTCCGTTGATGTAAACGTCGCCATCGATTATTTCCACTGTCTCTCCTGGTCGGCCTACTAATCGCTTGATGTAATTTATTGAGGGGTCGGTTGGATTTTTGAAAACTATTACATCCCATTGTTTTGGCTCGAAAAATTGATAGATGCACTTGAGAACCAATATCCGGTCGCCGTTTGCTACCGGCATTGCTCTGCTGGTCCGCGAGTAATAACCGCAATTCGGACAGCGAGAGTCAGGTGGAGTTCGCGAACCGCGCGGGACGGTATCCTGCGGCAATCTATAGCTATACGGGCTAAACCCGTGGTCGTATTTATATCCGCATTGCTCGCAGCACAGGCGAAAATGTGCTCCTTTGAGGGTGTCGGCCATACTGCCCGTAGGTATGCGGAATGCTTCCATTACAAATGCACGGAAGACAAAGGCCAGCATAAAAGCCGTTATCAGCCATTCAAAAGTATTTGCAATTTCAGCCGCTCTATTTTTTCGAGGGGCCTTTTTGGAGTCGCTTTTTTCGGCCTCACTTAGAGACATAAATGCCAATCCTGCTCTGTTTTTTTCTTACCACGAAGACAATTTTTTCTTCGTGTCTTTGTGTCTTGGTGGCTAATAATTGAGAGCTTTGTGTTCGTTATTTCAAAAAAGTTTAACCAGGACATTACAAACGACCGGGTTCCCATTTTGTCCCGCACCAATTATGCCGATAAGTCCTCAGCCGGTCAATAAACTTTTTGTTCTCGAAGCTATTTTACTCTATTTGCTCAGCTTGACAGCCGTGCCGTAAGCTAAAAGTTCAGCGGCACTGCCCACCACACTGGTGGTCATATAGCGAACATTGATTATTGCATCCGCTCCCATTTCTGCCGCCTGGTACATCATCCTGTTAGTAGCTGTTGACCGGGCCCTTCCCATCATCTCTGTGTATTCAGTCAATTCCCCGCCAAGGATTAACCTGATTAGGGCGGACAGGTCTTTGCCAAGCCAGATAGCAAATACCGTATGCCCCTGGACGAGACCGAGAACCTCACGTGTCTCTCTGCCGGGTATCTCTGTGGAATTCAATAGCAAAACCGTGCGCTCCGGCTCACTAAGCACTGGCGCCTCTTTTGATGTCTTGTATTTCCTTTGTTCGAGGGCCACTGTCGCCAGGACCACAAGGATACCGCCCAGAAGGCAGAAAACCGCTATCCTGAGCCACCA
>DAOVNI010000073.1 GCA_030630315.1 Phycisphaerae bacterium
CAAAGAACGCCTCGCTGAGTTGCTGATAGATTATTTCAAGCCGTTCCGACAGAAAAGAACCGAGCTTGAAAATAATATCGACTATGTCAGAGAAGTCCTTGCCAATGGTGCTGAGCGCGCAAAAGCCATAGCCCGAGAAACGCTCGAAAAAGCCCGCCAAGCTGTTGGATTGAGAAAGTAATTATGGCTGATAAGCTTGTTACAATTGCACAGTTCGCAGATTACATTGAAGCTGAAATGGCGAAACAGTTGCTCGATGATTTTGGAATTAAATCGGTAGTAACCGGCCAGAATGTGGCGAATATATATTCCGGCCTGCCTGCCCTCGCCGATCTAAAGCTGCAAACTTTTGAAAGCCAGGCACAGGAAGCACAGGAAATTCTGGAATCCCAGGGAAAACAGGAGCAATGATTGTGGCTGCTTATCGCGTAAATCTTGATATTTTTGCGGGGCCTTTGGATTTGCTCTTGTATTTGGTCCGCAAGGATGAGGTGGATATTTACGATATTTCCATCGCAAAAATAACCGACCAGTACATCCGCTACATCGAAATGCTAAAGAGTCTTGACATTGATTTGGCCGGCGACTTTTTAGTAATGGCCGCAACGTTGATGCAGATAAAATCCGCAATGCTCCTGCCGAAGGCAGAACCTGAGCAGCTACAAGCCGACGATTTGGCCGACCCACGCGCAGAGCTTATCCGCCAGCTCCTCGAATACAAAAAGTTCAAAGATGCCGCTAATCTACTCAGCGACGCCGCCGATAAACAGAAGGAACATTTCCCGCGTCCCGACAGCATTATCAAACTGTTAAGACCTGACGCCGAGCCCCACATCGACATTGAACAGGTGAGCATCTGGGACCTGCTCGAAGCCTTTGACTCTATATGTAAGGCTACCGGCGCGAATCTTGACATAAGTCATATCAAGGACGATACGCCCATTGATTTGTATCAGATAGAAATTTTGCACCGTCTGCAAACCGAAGGCCCGATGAGTTTCGAACATATCTTCGGGTCCGGAGCCAACCGTGTCGTAATGATAGGATTATTCCTGGCACTTTTGGAATTGGTTCGAGAAAGATTGATTTGGGCTAAACAGCCGGCATCTTCGTCTTCCATATACTTAAGGCCCTTGACTGATGAACCTGCCGAACAGGCTGTCCGCAAGGCCATCCTCGCCGTCGCCGAGACTGACAACCGGGACTCTCCTCGAACCGAGCACCAAAAACAGCCGAGCATTCCAATTGCCGAATTGTCGCCGAAAAGCAAACCGGCCACAAAGACACAAATAAAAAATTAGCCTCGAAATGGCAATGGAAAATCAAAGCTCAAAATGCAAAGTGCAAAACCACAGTGCAAAAATCAAAAACTTTTGAACTTTATTCATTGTTCATTGTTCGTAGTTCGTAGTCTACGAACTATGAACTCATAACCACGAACTCATGAAGGAAACACAAACGGTGTCGCACAAAATTGTATCCAAAAGCAAGCTTAGCGAGAACGTTTTCACCGCCGAAATCGAAGCCTCGCTTATTGCACAGGCAGGAAAGCCGGGCCAGTTTGTCATTATCAGCATAAACAGCGAATACAGTGAGCGAATTCCTCTGACAATCGCCGATGCTGACCCCGAAAAGGGCACTATCCGCCTCATTTGGCAGCGTGTCGGCAAAACCACCGCCGAATTGGCCGATATGAAGGCAGGCGAGAAAATTGCCAACGTCGTCGGACCGTTGGGCAAGCCTACCCATATCGAAAATTTTGGCACCGTCGCTTGTGTCGGCGGCGGAATCGGCAACGCCCCATTACTGCCTATTACAAAGGCACTGAAAAAAGCCGGCAACAAAATCATCAGCATACTCGGAGCACGAACCAAGGATTTGATTATTCTCGAAGATGAATTCGACCGGATAAGCAACGAGCTGATAGTTACAACTGATGACGGTTCATACGGACGAAAAGCCCTGGTAACCGAACCGCTAAAAGAACTCTGCCAGCGCGACCAAAAGCCGAATCAGGCCTTTGTAATCGGCCCGGCTATAATGATGAAGTTCTGCTGCGAGGTTACAAGGCAATTTAACGTTCCTACACAGGTCTCGCTAAACACCATTATGGTTGACGCTACCGGTATGTGCGGCGGCTGCCGCGTCGAAATTGACGGCAAACCAAAATTCGTCTGCGTTGACGGCCCGGAGTTTGACGGCCATAAAGTCAACTTCGACTTGATGATGAAAAGATTGGATGCCTACAAAGACCAGGAAAAAAAGGCATACGAACAGTATAAAAAACACAGATGCAAGATAGGCCTGGACAAATAGAATTTTGAGTACACTCGGCCTGGCAAAGGTAATAAATACTGACAGTAATGTTTGGGGCTCATTATCGTGACGGAAAAAGAAAGACAGCAACTTCTGCAGCAGCTTCTCGAAAAGCAAAAAACCAACAAGCTCACACCTGCCGACAGATACAAAATCCCCCCGCAGGATATGCCCGCGCAGGACCCCATCAAAAGAACAAGCAACGTTAATGAAGTTGCGACCGGCTATACCGAAAGCCAGGCCCGACTCGAAGCTATGCGCTGCCTGCAGTGCAAAAAAGCTCCCTGTATTAAGGGCTGTCCGGTGCAAATAAAGATACAGGATTTTGTAGCTGCCATTGCTGATGGCCACTTTACAAGGGCCTTATCTATCATCAAAGAAAACTCACTGCTGCCTGCCGTCTGTGGCCGGGTATGTCCCCAGGAAGTCCAATGCCAGCAAACCTGCACCGTCGGCTTAAAATTCAAGGACGTCGGTAAAGCCGTTTCAATCGGCCGACTCGAAAGGTTCGTCGCCGACCTCGACCAAAACGAAGATGCCGTCCCGGCCGTTGCACCTGAGACGGGAAAAAAAGTTGCGGTAATCGGCTCGGGCCCCGGTGGCATTGTCGCCGCTGCTGATACCAGAAGAGCCGGCCACGATGTTACTATTTTCGAGGCCTTCCACAAACCGGGCGGTGTGATGGTTTATGGAATCCCCGAATTTCGGCTCCCTAAAGCCATCGTCCAGAAGGAAATTGATGTCCTGACTAAAATGGGTGTCAAAATCGTCCCCAACTTCATCGTCGGCAGAACAAGAACCATCGAGCAATTGATGACCGAAGATGGCTTCGAGGCAGTCTATATCGGCGTCGGAGCAGGCCTGCCCAGATTTATGGGTATCGAAGGTGAATCTCTTGTCGGCGTATATAGTGCGAATGAATACCTCACGCGAGCAAATCTTATGAAGGCATACGACTTCGGCAAAGGTGCCGATACCCCAATCGCCCTCTCAAAAAAAGTCGCCGTCATTGGCGGCGGCAACGTCACTATGGACTCCGCCAGAACAGCCCTCAGGCTCGGTGCAGAAAAGGTCTATCTGGTCTATCGCAGAACAGAAAAGGAAATGCCCGCTCGAATTGAGGAGGTCCATCACGCAAAGGAAGAAGGCATCGAATTTCATATACTGCAAAGTCCAAAACGAATAATCGGCGACCAGAACAGCCACGTAACTGCTATCGAATGTCTCAAGTATCGCCTCGGCGAGCTGGACGAATCCGGACGACGCAGGCCTATCCCCGTAGAAGGCTCAGAATTCCAGATCGATGTTGACACCGTAATTATAGCTATCGGCAATATTGCAAATCCGTTGATTCGCCAGACCACTCCAGGCCTTCAGTTCAACAAGTGGGGCAATATCATCGTGGATGAAAACTGCAAAACCTCATTGCAAGGCGTTTATGCAGGCGGAGACATCGTCCTCGGTGCCGCAACCGTAATCCTCGCAATGGGCCAGGGCAGAATCGCCGCCGCTGCCATAAACAAATATCTGGCAAAAACAACAAGGTCCGTTTAGTCTTTACCCGCAGGCTGGCCTGCGGGCTAAGCGATTTTGTCGTGACGACGAACATATTTGATTTTCTGCTCGAGTTGTTCACCACTGAAACAGAACCTCTTGTCAAAACCGCGCGTCCATATCCTTTTTGTCAATCCCGTTTTTTTCAGGGCACTGGTCAACACATTCTTATACCGGGAGACAGTATTCTCTATTGACTCTTTACCCGAATTAGTCACAAGATGAACATGATTTGAGCAAACCGCAAGCGCAAGTATCTCCTGGCTGATTTGTTCTGCCTCTTTGAACACAGCCTCTTCGACGACCCTTTTCTGCTTAGGTGTTAGACGAACAGGCCCGGACTTTTGCAGTTTTCTATTTGCCTCTTCGAGTCCTGTATCTGACGGCAGCACTTTCCCATCCCGCACGTACCCTCTTTTATCACCCTGCAACCACGTTCCGTATGTCGTCCACGTCACCATATACCCAACCATCTTTCCCATAAGACCAATGGTATCCGCGAATCTACCGATATGCAACACTTTCCCTGTTTAGCCCCGAAGCCTGCTTCGGGGTCTATACAAGCCTGCTTCGGGGTCTATACTCGGGGGTTGTGCTTCACCCTGCGCCTTCTTCTCAGCATCACCACACCCAAGCCAAGCAGTAAGAGCGTGGTGGGTTCGGAACTGACTCCAGAAATCATTACGGGTCGTCATACAGTTGTTCTATATCCCCCCATGCCAATTCAACAACATCAGATGCGTAAGGTATAAACCTTTTCCATAGGCCACATTCACTGTTTGTGTGGTACCACCGGCTTACCCTAACCACTACGTCAGCAGCCACGTCAAGCTGTACTTGGTCCATTTCCTTCGGCATCAGAAGATATTCCGCAATTCCTCTGGCCGCTCCGCCCCACTTTTGTACATTGCCATGGTCTTGATTCTCATACCAACTTTTTTCCAAAACTTGCATGATTTCCATTTTGGCGTCATCTACAAGATGGATGATTGTAGGAATATAACGTTTTTCTACGTCAATCCTTTTTTTCATAGACACGTTTTGGCACTTTTTATAAGGCTCGCTGAAATTTTGTAAAAACCTCTCTATCCTGAACCTCAAAGGTTCTCCAACAATCATTTCATACCTTTCTTGTTTGAATATGAATTTTCATGTTTCATTACTACTTATACTCCGAGGCCGGTTTTTCTTTAACATCTGGAACCAAGAATTTTGACTTTATGGCTGCAAGTCTTTATGTAGACAGAAATAAAAATTTTTGAAAGATTTTATTTTTTTGCGACTTCGAAACGTACTTTATCAGGAGACGGATGCTGCAATAATAAAAGCTGTCGATTTTGACATTTTTCTGCCTCTCACAAAGAATCGCCCTCTACACACTTTTTCTACAATTACTAATATCAACGCGGATACCACGACCAACTCTCCAGTTTCCCATCAGAAAAATACAAATATACCTCTCCGCTTCGCCCACGTATAGGCCAATATGTAGTATGAACCTCTCTACCTGGACTAACACTTATTAATTCAAAATATCTATCAAACCTATCCCACTCATTTGGTGGAGGTGCACGTAACCACCAACAACTTCTCCACCATGCCCACTTTACCTGCTCCACAGTCATCCCATTAACAATCCTTCCCTCTAACACATAATCCCGATTTTCCGATTTCCACTCGGGATGACTACTCACAAAATTAGCCACAATCACCTTTTTTTCTCTATGCCACGCCTCATCACTCATACAACCACAGAGAGCACAACTCATCAATGCAATAATAAGTATTACAGTTAATTTATTCATAGACCCTCCCAATCTCGGCGCACCAAAAAAGGGCACCGCTACATCGTGCCTGTTTCAAAACTGGCGGTTTAAAGTTAAACGCTAAAAATTCAGCGCATTAAGCTATTGAATTGCTATTACAATTATATCATCCTTTATCCGATTATTAAGGCAAAATAGTGAAAAATCTACACCGATTTAACGTTTTATTTTCAAACAGTTAAATCCGGGATATTCCCATCTTTGAAGTGCTTGTCCACCCAGCCGCACTTAACATTCTCCCGGGTGTCGAAGTATTTGACATAAGGTTTTATATCAAGAACTGGCGTTTGGTCTAAAACGTCCACTTCAGTAAAATACATCTTATTTGCTTCTATTCTTCCGATCTTCACAATAGAAAGCCCTATATGATTGGGCCGATGTGGACTTCTTATAGCGAATATTCCATGTTTATTTTGCTCAAGAAACGGCCGGCCCTGAACCTCCTCACTCTGCGACTTATGGAAATAGTATAGTATTATCGCATGGCTGAACTTATTCAGGTCTTTCAAGCCGCTGACATACTTTTCTTTTAATTCAATCCACGCCTCCGCCTCGCCGTTAAAAATTCCCTGGATGGGGATATCCTTGCTCTGTTTATACGGCGAACAAATTTTCCCAATTGGATGCATTATTATTTGCTCCATACTTTACCCCTTTTTAACATACTCCTTTGACAATCCGTCTTTTCTTTAGTATCATCCTCATTTCCGTAATTTTGGCAATCTTATAAGTGAATCCGAAGTAGCGAGTAGCGAGTATCGAGCATCGCTTGTCCGCCGTAGCTTCAGCGAAGGCGGAAGCATCGAGTCACGACGTTACATGGTAGCTGAATTCGAGCACCTGCGGATTAACCAGCTTCCGGTAATCATCCATACTCATCCGTATCGCTTTTTCGTGCGTGCCGGCCTGGAACGTGATATGGTCGTCCTTCTCTATGGCCTTGTCTATAATTGTCGGCAAATCATATAAATTCCCGAAGGGCGGCTCCGCCCCCAGATCACAGTCGTCGAACAGCTTCTCCATATCCTTTTCCTCGGCCAGCGAAACTTTTTTAGCGCCGAGTTGTTTTTTCAACGCACGCATATCAATCTTGTAGCACGCTGAAAGCACACACATTACGTACTTACCGTCGGCCTTGACTATCACCGGCTTGGCTACGTATTTCCCCGGCTCATGCTCCACCGCCGCCATCTCCTGCGCTGAGAACGCCGGCTCGTGTTTAGTAACCTCGTACTTTACTCCCGACTTTTTCAGAAATTTTATCACTCGCATCTTACACCTCTCAAAAAAGTACCCAAAATCACCCGGCTACAATTTCTTATATGGTTATTTTTATCTACGAAGATTCGCCCTGTCAATAGCCGATACCAAAATTTAACCCGCCCCGCCCAGCTTCAGACGGGACGGATTCGATATTCCTATCCCCTATCCGCTGCCCGTAATATGAATATCTCCCCCTATCCAAATGTAGGGCCAAACCCCTATGCGCCACCCCAAACGAAAAAAGGGCTGCAAGCAATAAACTCACAGCCCTTTGGTTTAAATTCCGTTATTGTCTCCAGAACTAACGCTGGTCGTGCGGGACCGTAACCGTTGCGCTCGCAACAGCAGCATTACCTGAATCGTCGACCGCCTGATACGTTATGGTGTAAATCCTGCCGCTGCCGGTTCCGCTGCGTTCGGCCCTTAGATAGATAGACCCATCATC
>DAOVNI010000108.1 GCA_030630315.1 Phycisphaerae bacterium
CCTGACAAAATAGTTGAGTGGGCGGGGAGACCCTTGGCGGTGGTCGATTGCTTCGGCATACTGGACGACGAGAAAATCCGCCGGTATTTCGAACTCGGCTGCGAAGTAAAAGCCCTTGGCCGAGGACATATCCAGAGAATAAAAGAAGAAGTGAGGAGAAAGGCAGTGAGCTAAAGTGACTAAAGTGAACTAAAGTGCCTAAAGTGAGCTAAAGTGCGCTAAAGTGACTAAAATTAAAAAAGCCAATATTTTAACTTCAGGCATTTTAGGCACTTCAAAACCTGCAATTTTGCAAAACCTCTATGAGCAAGATGAATCTAAAGAGCAAACGAATAGCTGTTCTGGCGCCGGTGGCGTGGCGGACGCCTCCGCGGGCCTACGGGGCGTGGGAAACGGTGGCCAGTAATATTACAGAAGGGCTGGTGGCCCGCGGGTGGAAAAACGTAACGCTGTTTGCCACTAAGGAATCGATAACCGGCGCAAAACTTGAAGCGATTATTGAAAAAGGTTACGAGGAAGACAAGAGCCAAATTCCGAAGGTCTCTGAGTGCCTCCATATTTCCTATTGTATGGAACGAGCGGATGAGTTTGACCTGATTCATAGCAATTTCGATTATCTGCCCTTAACGTACCTGCCGTTTATAAAAACCCCGATGCTGACTACCATCCACGGATTTTCCTCGCCGGATATACTGCGGGTTTACCACGAGCACAAAGACACTTATTATGTTTCCATCAGTGATTCCGACAGAGACTCTGGATTACCTTACCTTGCGACGGTTTACAACGGCATCGACCTTTCGAACCTAACTTTTAGAGAAACGCCCGGTGACAAGCTCGTACACTACGGACGAATACACAACGACAAGGGGACACATTTAGCGATTGAGGTTGCAAAAAAATGCGGTATGGATTTGATAATAGCGGGCATTATTCAGGACCAGGAGTATTTCGACAACCTTATCAAGCCGCACATCAATGGTTCTTCAATTCAGTTTATCGGCCCGGTCAATCCGGTGCAGCGTGATGCGCTTCTTAAAGAAGCCTACACAGTTATTCATCTTAATCTGATTCCCGAACGGTTCGGCCTGGTGATGGCGGAATCGATGGCTGCAGGCGTGCCGGTAATCGCAATGGATTTGGGCTCGTGTCGGGAGGTCATAGCGGATAAGCAAACCGGCTATCTGGTCAACGGAGTCGATGAAGCAGTAGAAGCTGTCGGCAAGATAGAGCAGATAGACCGTAAGAAATGCCGGCAGCGCGTGGAGGAGAATTTCACTATCGACAAGATGGTTTCGGAATACGAAAAGGTGTACGAGGAAATCTTTCGCCGAGAAGGAAAATATTGAAATGCCAATAACCCCCGATTCAAGAATCGGGGGCTAAAAAAGAAAATACGAATGATTGGATATATGTTGACATGGACAACCTATGGGAGCTGGCTCCAGGGAGATAAAAGAGGCTGGGTCAAAAATGGAAGAATATTACAACCTGATAGCAAGCTATATCTGACGAACAAACAAAAACTAAAAAGAACGCCCGTCAAATTAAAAGAATCACAAAAAAGATTAGTGAAAGAAATTATCTCTGCCGAATCAAAAAGGATAAATCAGAAGATATACGCCTTTACTGTCTGCAGTGATCATATTCATATAGTTGCCGAACCCTGTTCAGAATCAATATCGCAGATAGTACAACGATACAAACGTGTAAGCACATATACCTTGCAGAAAAACGGATTTAACGGGAAAGTATGGACTAAAGGTTACGACAAAAGGTGCTGTTTCGATGTAAAAGATTTGAAAACCAGAATAGATTATGTTTTAAGACACGGTTAAAGTAGATTTAGCCCCAGATTCTTGAATCTGGGGTTACTCGGGAAAAAACAAATGACGAAAAAACTAATTACGCGTTACGAAAATAATCCCATCCTGACAAAGGATGATATTCCGTATCCGGTGGAGACGGTCCATAATGCCGGCGTTACGAAATTCGACGGCAGATACATAATGCTGTTTCGGTCACACCTCGCTACCGGGCGGTCCATAATCGGTATAGCTGAAAGTGAGGACGGATTCCATTTCAAGGCCCGCTCGGAGCCTTTTATGGTGCCCAGTTACGAGCAGGACTTTCGCGAATATGAGGAGTTCGGCGTTGAGGACCCGCGTATTACCGCCTTAGAAGGGGCATATTATATAACGTACAACGCATATTCCAGATATGGCGCTCGGGTTGGCCTGGCCAGGACGACGGATTTCAAATCTGTCGAAAGGGTCGCGTTTATCACTCAGGCCGATTACCGAAATACCGTAATTTTCCCGGAAAAAATCAACGGCAGATATGTTAGACTTGACCGTCCTCATTCGGACATCAGTCCCTGGTCAATCTGGCTCAGCTATTCGCCGGATTTGCGTTACTGGGGCGATTCGAGACTGGTAATGAAACCGGTGAAGTACCACTGGGACGCGATGAAAATCGGCCCTGGTGCTCCACCGATTCGCACCGATAAAGGCTGGTTGAGTATCTATCACGGCGTTTTTGCGACAATGGACGGCCACGTCTATCGGCTCGGGGTCGCTTTGCACAAGCTCGATGACCCGGCGGAGATTCTTGGGGTTGGTGACCGCTGGATTTTACAGCCGGAGGACGAGTGGGAAGTCGTCGGGTATGTGCATAACGTAGTTTTTACCTGCGGGGCGGTGCCGGAGGAAGATGGGACGTTGAAGCTGTACTGGGGCGGTGCCGACAAAGTAATGTGCGCCGGCACAGCGATAATTGACGAGCTTGTCGAGCTTTGCCTGACCGATTCAAGACCAGCAATTTAGGGCTTGTAGAATAACATAAAAATGGTAGGGTGCGATGTTTCGCACCACTTTGACTTATGTTTAGCCCCCAAATTTATTTGGGGGTCATCCTTCGAAAATTTAATTTTTGATTTGTATTTTTGCATTTTACACTTTGATTTTTAATTTCCCTTCCTGCCCCCTGTTCCCCTGATATCCACTTCCTGTTTACCCGATTACCTGATAAACTTTTTTCTCTCTGCACAACGAAAAGCTCTTGCCCTTGTCATTCTGAGCGCAGCGAAGAATCTCATCATTTTTGCACGTTGCATTTTGATTTTTAATATTATTATTACCCACCCCTGTGGTGGGGGTCACTTATCACCGTCCGCGTCATTACTCGTCAAATCACCTACTCGACGCAACGCGTCGAGCGTATTTAGCCCAGGTCTTTGGCCTGGGGTGCCCACTCAATCTCAACTAAAAACTAAAAACTCAAAACTATCTTTCCCCGCCTGCCCCGTGTGTTTACCCTGTGGGATAGTGAAACGTTATCTCACTGGGGTGATTTTTTCTTTTCCGTTGAACCGTTAAACCGTTCCCCATCCCTTCGCACTCGACAAAGCCTTTAATAGCCGACTGGCCCTATTTTTTATTCCACCTTAGGCTTTTTGTTTTGGCGATCCCAATAGGGACTTTTGCCAAAATGACCCAAGCATGATTTGTACAAGAGACATGCATGAGCGCAAAGGCTTTCAAATAGGTGGCTAATCCTAAGACTCAAGAATCTGTAGTCGAGCATACCTTTCTCATCGTATACAAGCCATATATAGGCTACCTCAGTAGACGCCCTGGTGTACGATGAGACGATGGCGCTCTTCTTCATCCCGTTAACTCCTATGCTCGCGCACAGCGATTGAATGCTATTAATACTGCCCTGATTGTGAACAATCGCATGGCGCAACTTCTCTGCGAGGTGACAAGTCATTGCAAGTGGCAGGGTATCAACCGAATGATGAAGGAGTCCGTCGGAATACAGAGACATCCTCCCTGACGATAGCGTTGTCTTTTCGTAGGATGCAATGGAGTGGAAGGTGTTTCGGAACCGCTGGAGAACATAAGACACACCCTCTCGAAACTTCGGATTTGCTCTGTCTCGTACTCTGTCTTTGAACCACTGGAGTCGTAGTTTGTTTACTTGGGATGGGCTAACGGATCCATAGTCGTTACACTGCCATAAGGCTGTATCCAGAAAACCCATGCAAGCGTACAACTCTTTGAGAAAGCTTTCATAGCTTTCGTATGCAGATACTAACAACCAACAATATTGCCGGTTAAGGTTCTCAATCAAGGCATGCTCTTTTTCTCGTAGTTTGATGGATTTGCCTCCAAGGGGAAAGTGGATAACAGTTCTGTGTGTCACGTCCGTCCCGACGGCGCCAGAAAACATGATCGCCTTCTTAAGAACGAAATTGCGCAACTCTGGATTGGCGTGGCCTTTAGCTTTGGCTATGTAGTCTACAAACTGCTTGTGGGCTTCTTTGAATTGGCTGGTAGCCAACATTTCCTCGAATGTCAAAATTGACATTCTTCGTCCAAAGGAAGTCACCTCTCTGTTCAAAACCTTCTCTGCTTGTGATTTTCTCATTCTTGAAGGGAAAAATATCGACGTTTACCAATCTATGTTACCTAATTAACTTCTTCTACTTTTTTTTATTTGCAGCTTCGGCCTCCTTTTTCTTCGTCGCATGACCTACTGGTTATGAACTTAGCAAAGAATAGGAAGATGCCCTGATTATTTACTCGGTCCCGAACCCGGCCGGAACCCATTTGCTCAGTGCATAGTTGTACTCTAAGTCATACGGGAACATGCGGGGTCTGCCTGTAGGCTCATCATACATAAGCTCGATTTTTAGGCTTATTGGTTCTTGCTTGTCCTTCGGTATCTTTAGGGCTTTGCCTTCTTTGATAGCAGCGATCACTTCGGGCGTGCACTCGATCTTTAAGGTCAGCATGGCATATAGCGGTTCCTGGCCCGGGTATAGGTACTCAACCAACTTTCTGGTCTGTTCATCTGTTAGCGAGCCCTTTTTAACTATGGTATGCAGCCTGATATTTGTAGCTTCGCGTCTCCCACAATTTGCCAGCTTTATGCTAGTGAAACCAAGGAGTGTATTCTCTTCCGAGAGGCGCCACTTAGTTTCGACGTCTTTGATGTAAGGCTTGGGAGAAGTCTCAAACTCAAATGACTTTTCAGTCAGTTCGATTGAGCGGTGTGCGGCTTCAACTGTCTTTTCCGTCAATTCGATTGATCGTTGTGCTACTAACCGTTGGGCCTCTGTCTCTTTGAGATAGCGGTATGTCAAGCAGACAAGCACGACGTTCGCCGCTGCAAGCACGACTGTAGCAAATGTAAGTATCTTGGCTGTGCGAATGGTCGGGTCTTTCTTCTTCTCTGTATTTTTGCCTTCTTCCATAATAAGACACCTTCACTAACAGTTGATTTGTTTAATGGGCGCAGGCGCCGCCCTTGTATCTGCCCCTGTAATTTAGAAAAACTAGGGCCATTCACCTATTAAATCTACGCCACACCGGATTTCAAACATATGGTGCGTCTCCCGGATATCTGCGTTCTTTAAGCCCACAATCTACTATTCCAAGCCCCCCTTGTCCACCATAAAAATCCGCGTTAATCAGCGTTAATCCGCGTCTAATAAAATCCCTTTTTTTGCCGGCCTGCATATTCTTATGCGGGCCATCCCTGATGGCCCGGCGGACGCCAGCCGCAGGCTTCGCAGATACTGGTATCGAGAAAGCCGCTGCCAAGTCCGCATCGGCTGGCAAAAACAAAATCCGCGTAAATCCGCGCAATCCGCGATTAACTATTTCTTCGTGTCTTTGAGTCTTCGTGGCAATAACTCCTCGCAATCCGTGATTAAAAATCAATCAAAAACGCGGGTAGTTGGAAGGTAAAATCGCAAATTTTCAAATTTTTTTAACTGCATTTCTCACATCGAGTTACGTGAATCAGGAATCGAGAATCTGACACTATTTTCGACTCAAACGCGCAGGTTCGCCCAATAGTAGAGAGACAGTACAATTTGAAATTTGAGATTTGAGATTTGAAATATGAAATTATCTCTTCACGCTTCACGATATACGCGATACTGTCAACTGTCCTCCGCCCTCTGTCTTCTGCCCTCTGCCCTCTGTCTTCTGACCTCTGACCTCTGTCTTCTGCCCTCTGCCCTCTGTCTTCTGACCTCTCACCTCTGCCTTCTGACCTCTGACCTCTGTCTTCTGCCCTTTACATTTGTAAAGAGTCCTTTACAAATCAC
>DAOVNI010000246.1 GCA_030630315.1 Phycisphaerae bacterium
AAATCTGATAAATGGTGGTACTTGAAGGTGAGCGACATGGAATCCGCACAAGTTATCTCTAACACCCCTAAACCAGATGCTGTTCTTCTTTTCGGTGAATTTCTCGTCTCTAAAGGTCTATTAACCCGCAGAGCATTGGTCGAAGCGCTAAACGAACAGCGAGAGCGTGGCGGCCGACTCGGCGAAGTATTGCTTCGACTGAGGATGCTAAACGACGAGGATGTTACTTGCGCCCTGGCCGAACATCTCTCAATGGAGTACGTTCGCTTCGATGATATTAGCAAGATAGATATGAACACCGCTCGAATATTGCCTGAGAGCATCGCCAAGCGATTCTGCCTTGTAGCCGTCGGCGAGAAAGACAACAAAGTCATCGTCGCGATGGCTGACCCGCTCAATGTTATCGCAATAGATACAATCACACTGAAAATGAAGCGTCAGATTAAAGCAGTAATTAGTTCGCCTCAGGAAATTCGCCATGCGATAGAGGTGATTTACCACGGTTCCGATGTTGAAGAACAGCGGCTTCGAGACATAGTGGAGCTCGAAGCCGGCGAAGAAGAATCGCTCGAAGCTAATATGGCAGAGACGGATATCAGCGGCGAATTAGCTGCAACCAAGCCGCCTGTAATTCGCTTTGTTGATTTACTGTTAAGCCAGGCCGTTAAAAGCAGGGCAAGTGACATTCATATCGAGCCGCAGGAGTATTCAATGATGATTCGCATGCGAATTGACGGCGTGCTTCGTGATATGGTCCCGCCGGCCAAAAAGATGCAGGCCGCGGTTGTTACCAGAATTAAGATTATCTCCGAAATGGACATTGCCGAACGCAGATTGCCCCAGGACGGCCGATTCAAAATAAAGACCTCCGGTAAAGATATAGATGTCCGAGTGTCGGTAATTCCAACAATATACGGCGAAAAAGTGGTGATGCGAATCCTCGACGCATCAGCCGTAAGTCACGACGTCGATCAGCTTGGCTTTGAACCCGAACTTCTTGAAGAGTTTAAAACCGTATTGTCACAGCCCCACGGCATCATAGTTGTCACCGGCCCGACCGGCAGTGGTAAAAGCACCACGTTATATGCAGCCCTGAATTACCTCAAAGACCCGACGAAAAATATTACAACTGTCGAGGACCCTGTCGAATACCGTCTTGCCGGGATTAACCAGATTCAAATCAAGCCCGAAATCAATCTCGATTTTGCAATATGCCTGCGGGCAATTTTAAGACAGGACCCCGACATAGTTCTAATAGGTGAAATTCGGGACAAAGAAACGGTCGAGATTGCGATAAAAGCATCTCTGACCGGCCATCTCGTCTTGAGCACCTTCCACACCAACGACGCACCCAGCGCGATAAGCAGACTGGTCTATATGGGAATTGAGCCGTATTTGCTGGCTTCCACGCTGAATTTAGTCATTGCTCAGCGACTCGTGAGAAAAATTTGTAAGCGCTGCAAAGAACCTGTAACCTTAAGTAAGGAAGTCCTCAAGCGTTTGCAAATTGACCCCGATAAGAAGGCCAGGGACGCTGTCTTTTACCACGGCAAAGGCTGCAAAGCCTGTGGGGGAACGGGCTATTCGGGTAGATTGCCCGTATTTGAGTTCCTGGTTATGGACAACAATATAAGGGAAAAGCTCATTGCCGGCGCCAATGAATCGCAAATAAGAGCTATGGCACGTGAAAAAGGCTATGGGGGGTTACTCGAAAGCGGCATAAGCAAAATGCTGCAGGGTTTAACCACCGCGGAAGAGGTCCTTAGCGTAACATTTACGGAAAATATAAAAGCATAGACGTCGGATACTGGATGACGAGTATCGAGAATCGAGCCCGATTTTTATTAAACTCAAGGTTTGCGGACGCCGATAACAAGGCGTAAAACGAAAGATGAAATACGCAAAAAGACGGTGTCGCTTTTTAAGCTTAATGTAATGAAAAACTATAAGTATATTGCTCGGGATTTGGCAGGGGTACGAAAGGAAGGCTTCATACAGGCAGCTTACCCAAATGACGTGCTTAGCTGGCTTCGCGAACAGGGCTTTACACCTATCTCTGTAAACGAGATGTCTGTCAGCCCCGAAAAAAAACCCCAAACACCTCACCGAAAGCGAATCAAATCAGCGAACCTGGCGGCGCTTTGTTGGCAGTTGAACACAATGGTAGACGGAGGAATTCCCATTACCACTGCTTTACAGGCCATCGGCGAAGATATAGAGAATTTACAGCTTCAGCAAATCCTACAAGAGGTCCTGGAAAAAATGCAGAAAGGCCAACCTTTATCGGATTGTCTCTCGGAATATCCGAAGGTTTTCAACCAGCTGTCCTGTGCGATGATATTAGCCGGCGAAACCGGCGGTAATCTCGCCGATGCACTCCGCAGATTGGCAGAGTATTTCGACAATCGCGATAAATTGGCGAAAAAGGTCAAGGGCGCGATGGCGTATCCGGTCTTCGTATTCACATTTATTATCCTGATAGTCATATTCATAATGGCTTTCGTTGTTCCGCGATTCCGCACTATGTTTGACCAAATGGGCGCCGAGCTGCCCGCTTTTACGAGAGGCTTTATGGGTTTTTACGATATGCTGCGCTACAATCTGATTTATATTATCGGCTCTGTGCTGCTGATAATCACTTCCGCAGTTCTCACCTCCAAAACCAAAAAAGGCCACTATTTATTTAGCAGAATCGCCCTGGCCCTGCCTTTGTTCGGCAAGGTACTCAGCCAGGCCTTCGTCACAACGTTCTGCAAAACAATGTCAACGTTAATTGCCGCAGGCGTTTCGGTGCTTGAGGTATTCGATATCCTCTCCACAATGAGCGGTAACGATATTATAAAGTCGGCGATAACGCAAACAAGAGAGCGAATCGTCGGGGGCGCAAACATCTCATCGAGTATGGCCGAGACCGGCTTCTTCCCTAATATGCTCGTCAAAATGATGCAGGTCGGCGAAGAAAGCGGCTCACTGCCAAAGGTGCTCGACAGAACCGCCATCTATTACGAACGAAAGGTCGATTCTCTGATAACGACTCTGATGAGCTTGCTTGAGCCGATAATGATTGTAGTAGTTGGTGCGGTTGTATTGGTGGTAGTTCTCGCACTGTATCTGCCGATCTTCACGATGTCGCCGCAGGGGGGATAAGGCAAACAGTAAAAAAAGAAGAAAATCTGGTATAGTCGCTAATGAATTTGGTCGATTGTGT
>DAOVNI010000068.1 GCA_030630315.1 Phycisphaerae bacterium
AAACAAACCCAATTTCCAAAAAGCCCAAAATGAACGTAAACTTATATGTTATAGAGGATTACAGAGAAAAAGATGATTTCGCAGTCCCAAAAAACAAACCCAATTCAAACCCAATCAAAGTCGAAGCGAATTTACCCCTAAGGGGGCGGAGATCCCTACGGGTGAGCTTCTCGGAATCCTCAAACCGGGGACCAATCTCAAGATCCTACCCCGAAGGCCTATATCCGGCTTTAGCCGTAGGTTTTGCCGTTTTGGTCCACGTAAATAGTGCCCTTTGCCTGCTTTATTACCTTAACTGCCTTTGGTACGTCCTCCAGTTTCGGGACTTTGAATAGTCTGCGGCATCTCAGACATCTTATCCTTCGGTCGGCGGCGCTGCTGTCGAGCAGCCAATTGTTGCCACATCCTGGGCATTGGGCAATAATCTGCATCAGTCGATACCTTTTTCAAGAACTAAGTACTGAAATTCGAAATCGACCCGCACACAAAATATTTTATCCGTAAACTCAGGTGGTATCCATTATAAATTTTCTCTCCCTATTCCTATAATATCACTTTATTATAACCACTACCGCCTTGAGCGGAAAGAATATCAGGTCTATGGCTCGGGCCGATATGATTTTGCTTGATTTAGCTTTTCAGGTTTGCTAACATAGCTTTGCCGGGGTGTGATGAAATGATAAAGAGAATTTCATGTAGGGTTGTTAGATCTGTTCCTCTTGGCAAAAGCAGTGACGCATTGCGGCACGCAGGACAGCCAAATAGTGAGCACCACAAGATTAGCAATGCCGCTGCTGTAAATATTCATGCCGGGCACAATGGCACTGCAATTACCTATACAGGCCGGTTGGACATAGCAGGAGTATCTATCGTCGATAGTCCGACGGGACAGATTCTCGATTGTTACGTTTGAGACTCGGCCTGGCAAGTCGAAATCATACCAAATCTTTTAAGCGGTGTCTCAGGTAATAGCGGCATTGAGACAAGATTACTGCGCTTAGCATTATGGTAACGAAAGCATCAAGTGAGACCTCATTTATTACGACGGCCAAGGCCGTGCCCGCGGCAGGAGGATGTTCGACGTCCAAAGCTACCATAAGAAAGATAGCAATTCCGACTGCGAGGGCATACTCAAGGGAATAATACGGCAGGGGAGTGAAATAGAATATAGCTCCGGAGGCCAAGCCAACCAGGTGGCCGCCAATAACGTTTTTTGTTTGTGCGGATACGGTGGTGGGCATTGCGAATACGATAAAAGCAGTGGCACCCATTGCGCTGATTACGACCATTTTGTTCCTGCCCAGGATACAGACGAGGATAAAGAGAGCAGCGGCAGCCAATAGGCTTTGCAGCAGGTAATATTTCCAGAGCTTTTTGAATTTGTTTTTTATTGTGGTTTCTAATTCCATATTTGACTAATCCGGTACAATTTTCAGGGTTCCCATTTTGCGGGACAAAATGGGGTCCCTCAAATATGCTGTCCGTATTGCAGCAATAAAAACGGCGAGGTGCTGATAACTGGGGTGGCCAGTCGTGTACGTTTCCTCGCCGAGTTTGTAAATCCGTTCAGGCTATGGTATTGACCTTCCGTGGTCGGCCTTATGATTTAATACTTTCTTTTTTAAGTTTTTATATACCAAACGTTATGATGTCTTCTGCGGCTGCTCGATTGTTTTCGGGACTTTCAAGCTGACCGGACAATAAAAGCTCTTGTGCCCGTTGAACGGCCTCGGAGTCTGTCTGTGAGGCTTGGTTTGCCTTTTCAATCAAGGAAGCATAATTGACCTGCAGGGATGCATCCACCCCATTATTTGGAGGAATCTTAGCGGAGTCGGGTTGTTTGGACGGTGATTTTTCCAGAATATCCGGGATTTGATTGGCGTCTATTTTTTCTATCATTGTATTACTTCTTTCAGAACTCCTAATCCAGAGTTCTTTTCGCATATTTTTGACGAAACTTTACGTTTTTTTGCCGAATTTTCATTTTTTTCTAAAGTTAACGTTCTTTTCGGACGACGAAGTTATGTTTGTAATCTTACCTTCTGGGCTGTAGTGTTTCGGCCACCTCATAGACCACGAATTTGATAAAGCTAAGCGAACTAACAACCGTCAATTGTTCGCTCAAAGGGGCAAACCCCGCGCGCATCTCACGTCGGAAATAGTTTTTTATCCGACGCTGGGTTGTTTTATCGGCGGTGTCCCAAATTTCCTCGAGAGCCCACAGCAGCTGCCCATCCGCCAGGTCCACAAGCTTCAAGCGAAGACCAATGGCCATATGAGGATAAGGCCGATATCCCGTAACAGTGCCAATCAATACCGCATCACACTTTAATGTCTTGCGAATGGCGAATAACTCCGCAAGAGTATACGTTGAGTTCAAGTCCAACTGCAAGCTGCGCCACGCAGGAGCGTTCTGGCGGACAATAGTTAAACCGAAAATCTGTTTTTTTTGCAATGCCTGGAAAAGCACTTCGGTTACATCGGCGGCAATTTGCGGATAGCTCGAATCGTTGTCCAACTCAACAATAGCAACCCTGCCAATGGTGGAGAAATCCTTATCCGGATTTAGATAATAGTACTCCACAGCCGGTGCAGAAGCGCTATAAAAACTGCAGCCTGATAAAAGAACCGGCAGCAAAAATGATAATGCTGTTTTTAAGTTATTCATTTGATTTATCCGAAGTTAGAGTTTCTTTTAATTGTGGTTTGCCCGGCTGATTTACTGATGCCACCTTTGAGCCCTTTGCTTCGCTCGAGGATAAACTTTCGCCTTCATTTTGGCCTGATTTTGCCTTAACTTCTCCGCCGAGAATGTTAAGTATCTTGAGCAGTGTTTCCAGTTGGGCTTTTTCGGCATCACGCATCTCATCGCGGAAACCGAGGACATCGGTTTTCCAATTGTTTAGTTCGATGCGCATTTCAATCAGGAGGTCATTTGCTTCAGCTAATTCTTTTTGTGCTTGGTCTAATTCAGCCTGGCAGGAGGTGAACCGAGTTTTTAGGCGGTGGTTCTCGGCGATAAGGTCCCGGTTTTTTTGCCGGAGCACAGCCGCCTCTTCGGAGAGTCTGGCGTATTTTTCCGACAGTTCTATCGCGGACTCTACGGCAGTTGGGCCTTGTGGAGCGGATTCCCGGAATCTTTTCGCAACCCCGATTCCATCGGAACTCTGCTGTCTTTCGGCAGGGTCGGGCGGGAAAATAATCTTCACCGGTCCATCAGCGAGTTGACAGCTCAATAGCAGAGATATTAGCACTAACGGAATCAGAAAAGCCATGATTTTTTTGTTAGTTTGCATTTTCATTTTCTCCAATTATTTTTGTTTGGTCAGGTTTCTGGTCAAGGTTCCCGGTGGCAGCATTTTGTGCGTCATCCGGCGCCGCATCGACGGACGTCTGGGAACCCTCAGCAAGAGGTTCAGCGGCAGCATATTCGCATCTTATATATGTTTTTGTGCCGCAGGAGCAGGTTATTTCTATAACAGCAAATTCGGGCTGGTTTTCCACAATATTCACCTGCGGGATGGCCGAGGCCCCATCTTTTCCTTTTGCCGGGCCTGGAGCAACCTCTCCCGCATCGAGATGGAATGGGCCTTTGAGTTTGACGTTGCTACCCTTTAAGATGTGTCCCGCTGCTTTTGCCATTTATTATCCTACGCCTTTCGCTCTTTTTTGCACAGTAAGAATTACGAAGTCAAGCACAGTAATCGATGGAATTCTGTTTACTTTCGTTTTCGGTAAGTTTGTCGCCGGGGCCCTGCTGGTCAGCTGACTTGTTTGGCTCTTCTTCGGGTTCTTTCTTTTTTTGCCTGGTCAAGTTCTGCTTGCGTTTTCTCTCTTCTCGGCGTCTTGTAGGAGTTAAAGCTTCAATATTTTGCAGGCTTTCCGCCGGCTTTATTAGACTATAATCATTATCTGCCATCTTTCCATTGCCTTAATTTTACAGACAAGTTAAATAGAGCACTTGCGTGCAGTTGGCTGACGCGCGGCTCAGTAATTTTGAAAACCTCGGCTATCTGCTTCATCGTTAGTTGCTGCTGATAATAAAGCAAAATAATCTGCCGTTGCCTCTCGTTCAAGTGCTGTATGGCTTCGGTCAGTTTATCTACAAGCTCATCTTGTTCGAGCTGCTGCACAGGAGTGCTTGTGTTGACTGCCGCCAGAAGATTGCCCAGTGCAGGTGAATCCTCTCCTCCGGAGCCATCGATTGAGACGAAATGCTGCGCACGGGCATTTTCGAATGTTTGATAAAGCTTATCAACAGTTGTTCCAAGTTTTTCGGCCAACTCGTCATCATTGGGTGCGTAGCCTGTCTGCTTGGTGATTTCCAGACTGAGCTGTAGGGCCTTATGAATCTGCCTGCTGATATTTGCAGGGACAAAAGACCATCCTCTCAGTTCATCGAGAATAGCTCCTCTTATTCTGATATAGGCATAGGTTTTGAACTCGGCCTGGTGGGAGGGGTCGTAATTGCGAACAGCCTTAACCAGCCCGACAGCTCCTGCGGAGACCAAATCTTCATACGATAAGGGAGGCTTCAGATACGTTACCACGCGCTGAACTATTTTATGGACCATAGGGAGAAACTGGGCTATCTGCTCATTCTCTGGTCTGCCCTGGGCGGATTTTTTTTGACCGGAGTATGCGCGTCTGGCAACGGTCTTTAGATGCTTTTGGCTATCTTCAACAAGTCCGGCAGGCCGTCGTTGCCGGATTAGGTGCTTTTGCCCATTAGATGTTTTATATGCGACATTATTTTCATCTAACGTGGCAAGCTGATGAACAGAGATATTTTTAGCCTGTGTCGCCACTGTCTTTTCCCTTTTGTTGGTTTATCTGGTCTGTAATCATCGCGTTCATCAAAATAGCGTTAATTGCTTTTACAGCCAGAGCTGCTGCTATATATGCACACGCTGCCCCCGCCAGGGCCCTCTTACAACAGGTAAACGGCGAAAGCCCACTAATCCAGCCGATGATAGCTATGCCGAAAAAACATATTACAGCAATGCTTACCGCGATTGACCGGACGTTTAACGGCATAATTAACTGCTCCTTTCTATAGTATTGCGTCCGTCAGTTTGCCGCGGCAAACTGCCGGATTGCATCTGTTTTTTTGTACAACTCATAACTATGGAGCTGCAATGAGTTCCTGTTCTTTGGGCTCTGCCTCTTGAGTTTGCTGGAGCGATATGGTTTCTATTGGTTCTACTTCGGTTCCAAGCACTATTTCGTCATAGGCTATGACCGGCAGCAGTGGCACTGTTCTCGACAGCATTACTGCCAGTGGCGCCCGTACTCTCGAGTCGCACAGCAAAACCACCTTGTCCTTACCTTTGTCCATTGCTGCTTTCCAGGCTTGTGCGATTTTTCTGCTTATATCCATTGCCATCTCGGTGGGCAAAGCTAGGTTTATGTCGTCAGCTTCCTGCCGCAAAGTTGAGGCCATTTGATGTTCGAGGACGGGTTCCAGCGTTATGGCCGAAATTTTACCGTCCTCGCTTTTGTACTGCTCGGTAATGGTTCTGCTTAGAGATTTTCGAACCATCTCGGTTAAAACAACGGTATTTTTTGTTTTTGAAGCGTATTCGGCCAGTGCTTCAAGTATGACAGTTAATTCACGAATGGGTATCCCGTTCTTCAGGAGGTTTTTAAGCACGCGCTGGAGCAGTCCAATGGGTACTGCTCCATCTGCGGCAACAACTTCTCCGACCAATGACGGTTGAGTTGTGCGAAGCCGGTCAACGAGAAGTTGAACATCTTCGCGGGTCAATAATTCGTCGGCGTGTTTTTTTAGTGTTTCAGACAGGTGCGTGATGAAGACGGATTCCGGGTCGATTACAGTATATCCGTTTAATTCGGCTTTTTCCTTGTTGGCCGGTGTAATCCACAAAGCGGGCAATCCATAAACGGGTTCAGTAGTTTCTATGCCCTCTACTTTGGTTTGGACAGCACCGGAATCCATAGCGAGGAACATATCAGGCTCTAACCGCCCCTTTGCAACCGGCAGGTCAGTGAGCCTAATCTCGTAAGCAGTCGGCTCGAGATTGATATTGTCCCGCAGGCGAATCAGTGGCATAACGAGGCCGAGTTGCTGGGCAAATTTTCTCCGCAGCGCCCCGATGCGGTCGAAGACAGTACTTTGTTTCCGGGGGTCCACCATACTAATCAATCTCACGCCGACATTTACAGAGATTCTGTCGATATCCAGCAGTTCTTCGACCGGTTGTTTCTCCGCCTTTACTTGCTGCGGGAGGGTTTCGGGCTTTTTCTTAAGGCCCTTTTCAGATTGTGCCACAGCTCGTCCCATGAGGACGGTGCCGATAGCCAACAAGAAAAACGGTATTTTAGGCAGGCCGGGCACCAACGCCATCGCAGCGATGATGGAAGCAGCTATCATCAGCGGCTGGCTGGTCTTAAGAAACTGGCTTGACAAATCCTGGCCGACACTGCGGCTTGACGAGATTTTAGTTACCAAAAAGCCCGAACTTATTGAGATTATCATCGAGGGTATCTGGCTGACAAGTCCGTCGCCGATTGAAAGAATCGAATAGGTTTTTATGGCACTGCCAACTGTCATACCTCGTGTATAACCCATAGCTATGCCGCCGATGATGTTAATGGCGGTGATTATAATTCCCGCCTTGGCATCCCCGCGGATGAATTTACTGGCACCATCCATTGCGCCGTAGAACTCGCTTTCCTTGACAATTTTTGCTCTGCGTTCGTTGGCCTGTGCCTCGGTAATAATTCCTGCGTTAAGGTCTGCGTCAATTGCCATTTGCTTGCCGGGCATAGCATCAAGGGTAAATCGGGCAGAAACTTCGCTTATTCGTTCGGCACCTTTTGTAATTACTATAAATTGTATAACGACAAGGATTAAGAAAATCACCAGTCCGACGACGAAACTGCCGCCGGCAACGAAACCACCGAAGGTCTGGATAATTTTCCCAGCATTTCCCTGTAGAAGTATCAATCTCGTTGAGGCGACGTTAAGAGAGAGGCGAAAGAGCGTTACGAAAAGAAGCAGTGAAGGAAACGTAGATAATTCGAGCGGCTCTTTCGAGGATAAAGTGATTATTAAAACGGCCACCGCCAATGATAGACTGCAAGCCAGGAGCATATCCAACAATGGCGTGGGCAGAGGAACTAAAAGGGTGGCAAGAATCACCACCAGGCCCACAGCCATAATAATATTGCTGTGTGAAGCCAGAGGCGTATTGAGCAGGTCCCCATTTGCTGATTTCGCCAAATGCGGTCCCAGCGATTCCGACGAATTTAACCTATCAGATAGTGCCATTATAATTTTTTCTCTAAAGCAGCCCCTGCTGCCCCATACTAATTGAGCTTAGGCTCATTCCTGATTGGTGCGTGGCAGCGTGAACGCTGCGATACTAATTTAGGGCTCAGTCGGATTTACAGCAGAGTCACCAAGGCCGAGAATCTGTTTTATTCTAACTGCGAATCTGTCCTCTACCACGACCACATTTCCGGTAGCGAACTTGGTGTCCCTCAGGTATAAGTCTACCGGAGCATCAATAGGTTTATCGAGTCTCAATACCGAGCCGGGTCCAAGCTGTAAAAGCTGCCG
>DAOVNI010000301.1 GCA_030630315.1 Phycisphaerae bacterium
AGAATACCCTACCTGTTCGGATTTTTGAGTATAAAAGCCGGGAGTTCTTGGAATGTATGCAGTAATTGAACAAGGCGGAAAACAGTATAAAGTCGCCCAGGGCGATTGTCTAAATATCGAGCTGACCGATGTCGCGCCTGATGCCACGACCATCGAGCTGGACAAAGTTTTGTTGGTGAGTGATGGCGAAAAAATAAAAATCGGCACGCCGTATCTTGAGGGTGCGAAGGTCGTTGTCTCATTTAAGACCACCGCTGAAAACGCTGTTGTTAAAGGTAAAAAACTCTATCCGATGCACTTTCGCAGGCGCAAACACAGCAAAAGACGCATTGGCCACCGCCAAAAATATCTGCAGGTAACAATCGACAAAATAGAGGTGTAACACGGGCTTCCAGCCCGTGTTACGACTGGGGTTTATGTTCTTTTATGATTTTTTCGGCTCGGTCCCGCCAGGTGACCGCGCCGTTTTCAACAAAATATTCGAACGACTTATCGTCAACCAATTGCCCTAATAGAGTTTTACGGTCGGCGGGACTTGGCACATCTTCAATAATCCGTTTTCGAAGCGTTTCCAGCTCAGCCACAAACTCACCATGTTTGTCGGTGAAAGTCTGCTCCAGCTTCTTTCTTATATGACCGGCATAGGCCGGGCAGTGACCTTCAGTGCCGACGGCTATCTGCAGGTCGCCGCGCTTCACAACGGCGGGCACAAAAAAATCGCAAAGCTCCGGCTCGTCAACTATATTACATAAAATCTCCAGCTCCTGACAATCTTTGTATATCCGTTTATTGAGCTCGGGGTTATTCGTCGCAGCTATAGCAAGCACCGCACCTGTCAGATATTCTTTGGAATACCTGGACTTTATCAAT
The DNA here is from genome assembly GCA_030630315.1 of Phycisphaerae bacterium. GTDB lineage: Bacteria > Planctomycetota > Phycisphaerae > Sedimentisphaerales > Anaerobacaceae > JAUVYQ01. The sequence continues at coordinate 871 of DAOVNI010000301.1, forward strand.
TTAGCGTTCGTGCCTTGGCTCTGAATTGTCAGCATATCATCGATATGCTCGGCTACTACCACCAGCCGGGCTCCCGCAGCTAATAGCGCCTGTGCCTTTCGCAGGGCCACAGCCCCCGCACCTATCACAACCGCACGGCGACCGCCCAGTTCCAGAAATATCGGATACTTAGCCATAGCGATATTATATTTATAGAGTTGCCCGATAGCAATATCGAATTTGAAAGAAATAAGCAGTCAAATTCTCCGAGCCGCAGCAGCAACAAGTAACGCCAGCTTTCCTATTCTATTTTAAGCAAAATTTTGAGCTTTTCAATTCGCAAAATCGCCAATATAGTGTAAACTCTCTGGGTTCTCTGTAACCTCTGTGGCGGATCGAAAATCGGTGAAATCCGTGGTTAAAAATATATGGATGAAATAAAGGAATTGCACCCGCCTTTGACCGAGGCTGATGTGCGTTTGTTAAAGGCAGGCGACCAGGTCTCTTTAACCGGCGTAATCTACACCGCCCGGGACATAGCGCATAAAAGATTATGCGAGTCGATAGACTCTGGGTGCAAGCTGGCGTTCGAACTTGAAGGAGCAATTATTTACTTTTGTGGCCCTACGCCTGCCCGGCCGGGAAAGGTAATCGGCGCCGCCGGGCCGACCATGTCGTCGAGAATGGACGCTTTCAGCCCCAAACTAATTGCCAACGGCCTTAAAGCAATGATTGGAAAAGGATATCGGGACGCTGAAGTTAGAGACGCCCTGAAAAAATACGGTGCCGTCCATCTATCTACTATCGGCGGGGCAGGGGCTCTGTTAAGCAAACACATCGTCTCCGCAGAAGTAATTGCATACGAAGATTTGGGAGCTGAAGCTATAACGAAGCTTGAGGTAGTCGATTTCCCTGCTGTTGTAGCGTATGACTGTTATGGAAACAGTGTTTATAAATAAGGAGCCACCCAGTTGAAAGTTGCTTTACTTGGCTTATTGCAATCCGGCAAGAGCACTATTCTGGCGAGCTTAAGCGGCAAGGCAATCCCGCCGATTGGCTCGACGGCGATTGAAGAAGCTATTGTGCCGGTCCCCGACGAAAGACTCGATTGGCTGACCGAATACTACAAGCCCAGGAAAACAACCTATGCAACAATTGACTGCCTCGACTTGCCGGGATTTAACTTTACCGATGAGCATGGCCGAGCTGCGGCAAGACGGCTGATTAACCAGATAAGAACCATTGATATGTTTGTTCTGGTACTCCGGGCGTTTGAAAACCCCGCCGTACCACCTTATCGAAACAGTGTAAATCCAGACAGAGATTTGTCGGAGCTGCGGACTGAGCTGCTGCTTGCCGATTTAGAGCTTGTGGCTACACGCATAGAAAAACTCGAAAAGCAGGTGCATAAACCCACCAAAACACAGGCACACGATAAGGCGGAATTGACCCTGCAAAAAAAATTGCAGGAGACGATTGAATCGGAAAAACCGATTAGCTCTGCTATTGAAACCGACGCCGAACGCGAAATGATTAAGTCCCTCGGATTCCTGACCTTGAAGCCGATTGTGGTTGCAG
>DAOVNI010000292.1 GCA_030630315.1 Phycisphaerae bacterium
GTAATACCGGCAGGCGCATGATAGAATACCTATCTACCAAGAAAGAAAGGTTCGGCTTTTGCGAATCGGTCGAATTCAGCCCAGAGGCGATTACCGGCAGAATTAAACAAATCCATAAAACAGTTGATGAGCAAACAAGACTAACAAGCACCAATCAAATGGATGTATTGCGGGCGGTTGCGTTTGCGTTCCGGCTTGCCAGCAAGCCGTTCCGCGTAACCTGCGGACTGTTTGGGGCTATAAGCTACGATTTTATAGACCAGTTTGAAAAACTTCCTCAAAGTAAAAGCGACCTGCTCGGCAATCCTGATTACGAGCTTTACTTCGCTGACAATATCTTTTTGATGGACCACGAACACGGCAAAGGGTACGTGATTGTCAATTGTGTGATAACAAACGGCGACCGTGAGGCTGCAATCGCCGAGGCACAGGAATGTTTCGATTACTATTTTAACATTGCAAGATTTGACCCGCCGAAAGGTCAAAGATACACCGGCTCACTTCCTTCTACTTCAACCGATACCAACCAGAGCGAATATGAAAAGATGGTCAGCAGAGCCAAGCAGCACATTATCGACGGCGATATTCTTCAAGTGGTCCTGAGCAGGACAATAATGGAGCCCTGCCCGGATGAGCCGCTGGATGTTTATAAGCGGCTTAGAGAATTGAATCCTTCGCCATATATGTTTTATCTCAATACACCCAATACGATACTGATGGGCTCAAGTCCGGAGCTGAATTTACGTGTCAGCGGGACCGAGACCCGCAACGTGGAGATAAGGCCGATAGCCGGTACAAAGCCCAGAGGCCGAGTCGGCAAAACAATCGATATTGATACTGATTTTAGATATGAGGCCGAGCTGAAGCTCGACCGCAAGGAATTGGCCGAGCATATAATGTTAGTTGATTTGGCCAGAAACGACATTGCACGGGTGGCCGAGCCGGGCAGCAGAATCGTTACCGAATTGCTGACAGTCGAAAAATACGCTTCGGTGCAGCATCTGGTAAGTAATGTTAAAGGCACGCTCGCGGCTGAGCTTGACGCATTGAGCGCATATCTTGCCACGATGAATATGGGGACACTTACAGGGGCTCCGAAGATTGAAGCAATGAAACTGATACGTCTGTTTGAAAAAACCAAACGCGGCTACTACGGCGGAGCGGTTATGTATCTGACGGTGGACGGCCAGTTCGACAGCTGTATCACCATAAGAAGTCTGCAGGTCAGGGACCACATAGCCTTCGTTCGAGTCGGAGCAGGTATCGTGCACGATAGTGTCCCGAAGACCGAATTTGAAGAAACCGAACACAAGGCAAGGTCTTGCTTGCGTGCGATTCGTGGAAAGTAAAAGAGTAAAACAGTAGCCACGAAGACACGAAAGCACGAAGAAGTTAAAAAATAAATATAGATAAAACTTGGTGTTTTGGTGCCTTGGTGGCAAAAAATAATAAGGGCAAAATCTTATGGAAGAAAAAGCCAAAAAAGTTTTGTTCATCGATAACTTCGATTCGTTCACGTATAACCTGGTCGATGACTTCTGTAAGCGCGGCTGCCAGGCCAGGGTTTACCGGGCCGACACCGAGCTTGAGGAGCTTAAAGTGCTGGCCGACGAATTTGGCCCCGACCTGCTCGTGATTTCGCCGGGCCCTGGTACGCCGGACACAGCCGGTGTCTCGCTCTCAGCAGTAGATTATTTCAAAGACAAACTGCCAATACTCGGCGTATGCCTCGGTCACCAGGTAATTGTGCAGTATTTCGGCGGGAAAATCGGCCATGCACCGGAACCGATGCACGGCAAGCCCTCAAGAGTAACACACGACGAAAGGGGCGTATTTGCCGGCGTCGAAAATCCGCTCCAGGCAGGACGCTATCACAGTCTTTGCGTGCTGGAGCTGCCGGATTGCCTGGAACAAACTGCTGAGTTCGAGGGAATTATTATGGGCGCCCGCCATAAAGAGCTTCCGATATTCGGCGTGCAGTTCCATCCTGAAAGCATTTTGACTCCTGCGGGCGGTAAAATAATCGAAAACGTTTTGTCAATTGCAAAGGAAAAAACAAGAATAAAATGAACCACAGAGAACGCAGAGAACTTAAAAAGTAAAAAAGAAAAAAGAGGAATTGGATTCCTGCTTCCGCAGGAATGACATAAAGAGGAGCCCGAAATGGCAACAATAATCGAATATATTGAGCCGTTACTGCGGGGTGAGAGTTTGGGCTTCGAACAGGCGACTCAGCTTCTGGACATTATTTTTGAAGGTGGACTCCCCGAAGTTCAGATTGCGGCATTTCTTACTGCAATGCGAGCCAAAGGAGCAACGGCACCGGAACTGGCAGGGCTTGCCAGATCGTTGCGAAACCACGCTGTTGCCGTAAAGGTTGATATCGATAACTTAGTTGACACCTGTGGCACGGGCGGCGGAGCAATTAAAACCTCTAACGTCTCGACCGCATCTGCGATAGTGGCAGCCGGCGCAGGGGTCTATGTCGCCAAGCACGGCAATCGCGGGATAACCAGCAAATGCGGCTCCGCTGACGTGCTCGAGGAATTGGGCGTTAAGATAGATGCTTCTGCCGAGGTCGTGGCAGAGTGTATAAAACAGGCACATATCGGATTTATGTTCGCACCGATGTTTCATCCGGCGATGAAATATGTTCAGCCGATACGCAAGAGTCTCGGCTTTA
>DAOVNI010000237.1 GCA_030630315.1 Phycisphaerae bacterium
AGACCGCGGCGAAATTGATGCCGCAAAGACCCATTCACTGCCTGAGCTAATCCAGCCCAAAGATATCAAAGGCGACCTCCACGTCCATACAAACGCATCAGATGGCGATTGCGACACATCCGAAATTGCCAGGGCGGCAAAACAGGCAGGCTACAAATATATCTGCATTACAGACCACTCACGCTCGTCGGCAATTGCCAACGGCCTATCGCCCAAGCGGCTCGCCCAGCAAATCAAAAAAATCCGCAAGCTCAATGAGCAGCTAAAAGGCATAACCATCTTGGCAGGAACCGAAGTTGACATCCTTGCCAATGGCTCTCTGGATTTCGACAACAAGCTGCTTGCCGAGCTGGATTTTGTAATAGCTGCGATACATTCGGGCCTGGCCAGCTCACGCGAAAAGGTAACCACCCGCACATTAAAGGCAATGGACAATCCGTATGTCCACTGCATCGCTCATCCTACCGGCAGACTAATTGGCCAGCGTGAACCAATGGATATCGATATTGTCGCTGTAATCAAACATGCCGCTCAAACACACACCGCCCTGGAAGTAAATGCAAACCCGTGGCGTTTGGACCTCAAGGACACCCACTGCAGGATGGCAATTGAGGCGCAGGTCAAGCTGGTCATCGGAACGGACGCTCACAGCATCTCCGGCCTCGGCTTGATGGGCTTTGGCGTGGCAACCGCTGGTCGGGGCTGGGTAACAAAGGCCGATGTTCTCAATAGCTTCTCAGCGGCCAGAATCAAAAGCTGGGCCAAAAGCAAACTAAAAGCTTAAAGCTAAAAACCATAACTTAAAATTAAATATCAAAAATCAAAGAGCAAAATTACAAATCAAAATTCAAGAATGACACAAAGTGTCATTGCGAGGAGCGAAGCGACGAAGCAATCTCAAGATTGCCACGCCCTCACTTCGTTCGGGTTCGCAATGACATCTCGGTTTTACGTTTTTATCTGTCATTTTGCATTTTACATTTTAATTTTTGATTTTAAATGTCGGGCATATTTTAGAATAAGTATCCAGCTATGTCGTCTAAGTCTGTTAAAATCTTGTTAACAGGTCTGCCGGGTTGTGGCAAAACAACCGCTGTAATGCAAATTATAGCCAATCTCGACCCCAAAAAAGTGGCAGGTTTTTACACGCAGGAGATTCGCCGGAACAATACGCGCAAAGGTTTTAGCTGGAACCGGCTCGATGGTGCTGCCGGGATATTAGCCCACGTTGACATCAAAGGGCCTTTGAGAGTGGGCAAATATGGCGTGGACGTTGCAGGCTTTGAAAAATCCGTAGTGCCGATTTTGGATATAGAGCGAACCAATGCTGAATTGTTTGTTCTTGACGAAATCGGCAAGATGGAATGCCTGTCCGAAAAATTTGTCGCTGCGGTGCGCCGGCTCTTTGCCCCTGCCGGCAACAAGCAGGGGTCGGTATTAGCCACTGTGGCACTGAAAGGGGCTGGGCTTATCTCTGAAGTAAAGAATTATCCGGGCACAAAACTATTTAATTTGACACGTCAGGGTCGCGATAAAGCAATAGCTGAAATTTTAGAAATCCTGTCGTTTTTGAAAAGAGCTTCATAACGAATTCTCAACGCGGTGATTAAAGTCTTATCAAGAGTGTTTTAATCTAATCTCGGAGCAGCAATCATTTCAGGCTGCCGGCATAGACGGACGTAAAGCAGGCTGGTTCGGCAAAAACCAATCTCGTATTTTGGCCTGCACCACCAGCTCGCCGGTTTGAGTTTGTTTTTTAAGGCCCACAACTTATGAGTAATTTCAGGAAATTGTCCGGCTCTGTGTCCTTACTTTTCTATCAGCGTCTCATCGACCTGCATACCGAAGTGTCTGCCGGCCTTTTCGATATGCCCGAGCACTTTATCGCCCGGCTTCAAGGTCGTAACTGAAACCGCCTTGCCCTTCGGGCTGACTAATCGAATCGTCTCCGCGTTTTGCATGACCAGGCTTATCGGCTCACCTTCGGCCTCGGCCTCGATGAGCATCATAGGTCTTTTTTCGATCTTGTTTCTGCCCAGATAGGCGGTTTGACTTTTGCCCTGGAAATCTACCAGCAGCACTTCGTCGCCGGCTTTCAGGTCTGCCAGGTACTTCGTCTTACCGCCCGGTGTCAAGGTATATGCGTGCACAGCCCCGGCGTTGACGCGGAACGGACGAGATGCAACGTAAGGATTATCAATGGATTCGGAATGCACCAGGAAAAACCCCGCAGCCGTATTGCCGACGAGTATCCCTTCGCCGACGGTCATTTGCGTGCAGGTGTCGAGGCAGGCCCTGTCTCCCATTCCGAGCTGTTTCGTACTTGTTATCGTAGCCGTTACGAGAGCGATTTTTTCGCTTATGCCGTGAATAATTTCAGCGGTTTTTTTAATCTCGTTTATATCCGTGGTTTTGAGCACAACACCGTCAACGCCTTTTTCAAGGATTTCGACCATAAGCCTGGCTTGCTCGCTTGTTTCGACCTGCACCATAATATTTTTACCCCGCCGGGCCAAGAGATTCTCGATGGGAATAATCGTCCAGTCGAGCATTCGCAGCACAACGATTTTGCTTTCCGGCACTGCCGCGGCCTTATCTTCATCGCTCTTGCCGGCTATGTCTATAAACTCGACATCCACGCCTGGGCGAATATCCCCGTTTTTTTCGACCGTTTTGATTTTGCCGAATTGCCGCACCTTTTCGCTTTGGCCATCCGGCAGAACAACCGCCTCAGCCCCGCTTTCAAGCGCAGCTATGGTGATTTCTTTATTGTATGGAACAGCATTTACCCATAATTTTTTCATTGAGCTTATCCTTTACTCGTCGTCTGCGCGATAATCATTTTAGCCCTGTAGTATTTTAACTGCGTCTTCGACACTTGCACCTTCGTGAACCATTTTGCAAAGGGCCTCAACTATTTTGTCCGGTTTTTCGTGCTGGAATGCATTTCGGCCGATCGATACACCCGCGGCACCGGCTTTGAGCGCACCGGCCACCATTTTGAAGATGTCCTCGTCGCTGTCCATCTTCGGCCCGCCTGCAATAACCACCGGCACCGGACAGCCCTGAACTACTTCACTGAAACTTTTGGCGCTGCCGGTATACGGCACTTTAACAATGTCGGCGCCCAGCTCAGCCCCGACTCTGGCGGCGTGCTTGACATTTTCGACGTCATATTCGTCTTTGATTTTCGGCCCGCGTGTGTACATCATTGCAACGAGTGGTATCTGCCATTTCGAACACTTGCTGCTGACGTAGCCCAATTGCCTCAGCATTTCCTTGTCTGTTGGGGCGCCAAGGTTTATGTGGACAGAGACCGCGTCGGCACCGAGGGTAATTGCCTCTTCGACCGTGCAGATAAGCTCCTTTGCGTTTGGGTCGGGACTTAGGGACGTCCCTGCTGAAAGGTGGATAATCA